>JBCCCJ010000359.1:0-6053 GCA_039033615.1 Bacteroidota bacterium | reverse complement strand
TGAGGTGATGGATGTTGAAATCTCCAGACAGCCGCACCAAGGTAAATGATTTCAGCAATTCGGTTCCTTGTCCGCGAATTTCGGAGAGTAAGGCAGTTTGTAGGCCCAATTCGAGGGCGCTGCTGTCATTGCCATAGTTGGCATCAAAGGTCAGTCCGCGACGGTTAGGCGTTGCTTTCCCATACGGCATGACGTTGCTCAGGCGTGGATCATAGGCCATCAGCACATCCGACAAGCCAAAGGTGTAGAGCGCCCGATCCCGGTTGAGGTCAAAGATGGTCGTTTGACGGGCTCTCCGTTCGTTGCCGATCCGCGAGTACTGCGTCTGCGACCGATCAAAATCTACCCGCTTGCTTTGGGCAGCGATACTGAAGAAGTCCGGCCCCACGTCCAGGAAACCCAGCTTCACCTGTAGGCCTAGATCTTTCACCGCCAATTCAAAGGCTCCTTCCGCGAAGGTGTCGCCCCGATCTACGCTCTTTACCCGCATGGTGGAGTCGGTATCGACTTCCATGTCGTCGACTTCCGTCAGTTGAGAAAGTCCCATTTCACCAACAAATCCCAAGGCGAGGGCATCATTTTCCCAGAGGTCCAAGTCTGCCTCTCCAGAGATGACGGCATTGCGAATGCCACTGGAAAACCCTCCGATCGACAAGGCGTCGTAAGTATTCACGTAGTTCCCACGCAAAGTTCCCCAACGGGTATTGATCAATTCCACGCGTCCCCCACCCACAAAACGGCTGGGCAAGTTGAAGAAATCGGTGCCTCGGTTCCGGGTGAAAAACCCAGTGAGCGTGATTTCAGGGAAGACGCTTCCGGCGCTCAGCCCCAGGTCAAATTTCCCTCCTTGCATCCGGCGTTTGCCATCGCGTTGGAAGAATTGTTCGTAGTCAATGAGTTCCCGGCGGCCTTTGAAGAGTTCCGCTTCATTGACCATGCCTTCCTGATCCGCTTGAAACAAGGTGTAAGGACTCAGTCCCAGGTCCATATCGCCCACGTGATAGCGAAAGATATCTCCTGCTACTCCACGGGCAAATAGCTCCCGCACTTCTACACTCATCCCTGATCCAAAAAATCCACCGAACTCATTTCGAAGACGCAGGATGCTTTGCACCTCCGTTTTTTCGTTGGGTGCGGCATTGATGTTGAGATCGAGCAAAAATTCACCGTCCAACAAATTTTTGGCAGTTGTCGTGTCGCTAGCGAGGGGATCTCCTCCCAATTCAGAGCTTTGAATCAGGGTACGCCCCAGGCCGTTGATGTACAACTTGGGCGGGAGATCTGTTTGTGCCATAAGCGAGGTGCTGCTCCATAGCAAAAACAGCAGACTCAGACAGCGAGTAGTCCGTTTAGTCATGTCGATTCCGTTAGAAGAATACTTTCAGTTCAATGGTAGTTTCGTGGCCTTGGTAGTTGTCCAACCCAAAGCTCCGGTCGTTGAAACGCATCAGGCGATGGCGCACATACAAACCAGCATTTTCCGCTAGGGTCCAGTCAAAACCATAGGCAAAGCCCTGGCCGATTTGATTACGGGGTTGAAGGGTCTCAGCGTCCCATTCGGTATTCAGCCCGCCACGAATGAATTCCAAGCCGTAGTATCCCGTCAGGATAAATTTGGGGAACAATTCGTAATAAAGGTCAAATTCGTGGTACTGAGCGTGAATGTAGGTTGACTCTGGATTGTACAGCGGCACAACGTCTGCACGGTTGCTCGCGGACATCCAAGAACCCAGGTAGAAGAAATACAGATCTTTCTTCAAAAAGGAGGTTTTGTATTTGGCCTGAACGTCGAGGGCCGGGAAGAACTTCCGGGCGGTGGTGTTGGCAGTCGCGGGGTCAAGATCTGTGGTTTGGACCACTTCGTATGCTCCGCGAAAGAAGGTAACCACGCGCTGGTACGGTCCAACGATGGTAGGCCCGGTAGCTCCGGCAGGAAATGGATTATACAAGCGAGAGAGCGCAAGTCCGTTGATGCGGTGAACGTAGGAAAGCTCGTTGGAAAGCGCTTCCATTTCGGCGGCAAAGCCCCAAGATCCTTTCAGGCGAACGGGGCCTAAATTGGTGCGGGTGATGAGGTTGACACCCCGGCGGTTGTGGACGAGCTGTCCAACGGGTCCGAGAATACCGCCTGCAGATGGCTGGCCTACTTGATTGGGGCCTAAGCTAGCAGCTTGAATTTTGGGATTGGAGAAGGTTTGAATCTCTCCATTATCATTGTAGAAGTTCTTGCCAATTTGATATAACTGGAGTTCGAAAGGAAGTCCGGTGTAAGCTCTGGGCGTTTGCAAACGAACCATCAGGGCCTCTCCCCAACGCGCCGTATCTCCCACTGCTTTGAAATTTCCGGCCCCAATTTCTCCACTCAAGCGGGCTTTCCCCAATTGCCATTCATACTCAAGGGTGTGAATGTTGTAGGTCTGGAAGTCCGCCACGATGCTGTCTTTCCGGGTCCGGCTGTACAAGGTATTGTAGGCTAAGAAGCCTCTGGAAAAGTCTTTTTTGAGGCGAAATCCAGTCATGGTATTCGGCTGAACTTCCCCTTGGCCTGCAAATCCCACATAGGTTGGGACATTGCCCTGAGCTAGGTTGTTGGGGAAGACCGTTGCGGCAGGATCAGTTACCGCATTGATCAGGCCACCATTGGCCTGGGCTTTTCCGAACAGGAAGGCAAAAGATACATTGCCTGGAAGTTCGCCCCCTTCCAAGATGACGCCTTGAAAAGCCCGGTTGTTCCAACGCAGATCACGACTGATGCTACCCGTTTGATAGTAGCTGTCGTATTTGTCCAAACCAGTTACGCCTTCCCACGGAGTCCGGTCGAAATTGGAGAACCCATCCACCACCTGAAACAATCCCATCGTGAATGAACTCATCGCATACCAGTGGATGCCACCCGCCCGAACGCCAAATTTTCCATAGTCTGTCCGAAAATTTCCATAGAAATTCAGACCGAGGTTCATCGTAAAGACGTTCCCATCAATGGTCCCATCGTAGGGCGTGAGCATGAACAATTCGGTAGCGAAACTAGATCGACCGTTGGGGCGGCCACTCACCATCAGCGAAAGCATGGGCTCCCGGTAGCCGTCTCCGACTCCGTAGGCACTTTCGAAAGGGGCAAGGTTGGGATAAGGATCGGTCATCGTCCGGCCGTAGCCGAAAAACCGATAATATCCATTTACATTAAGCTTCTTGAGTGGTACTTCCCGAATGACAGAATCCCCGCTCGGACTGAGATATCCATCCGGCAGTTGTATGTCCGTACCTGAACTCGTTTCCTCGCTGGTTTTGCTCTGACCAAGTCCGTTCTGGCTGAGTCCATAAGAGAGGCTAACCAATAAGCAGGTGAAAAGGAGGAGTAGTTGTCTCATGTGCCATGTATCAAGTAGTAGAGTCAGGAAATTAGAAACATTTTTCCAGTTGAGGAAAGCATTTCATTACGTCATGATTACATCAGTCTCAAAATCCAATACAACAATACTACATCATTTGTTCTCAAAATTGGCGTTTAGAGCGACAATGAGTAGATTTTGGGTACTTCTTTATTTATGGTGTATTTCGTCTGTTTCCAGAGGTGGTACATCATATGAATTATAAAGTTTTCCCTATATTCAAGGAACTACTTGAAAAAAGCCGCAGGAATGCCTGTTCAGCTGAAGCTGCTGTCTAGTCTGGAAAATGCCTGACAAACGGGACCTGACCCAGAAGGAAAGCAAGGCGACAAATGGATGTCAATCATTGGATTCCATCCGACCTTCAGCCCCTAGCAGCCCTGTTTCATGTAGCCTCACGTTTCATTCATTTTCTGCAATTCTATGAGAAACTGCTATTACTTGACAATGATGATCTGGCTATTGGGAGGTACCTCTCTCTTTGCCCAGATGGAAGAAGGTCCCATCCCAGTAGAAATCCGAAAAGATGGAGACACCTATCAATTGTATCGCGGTGGAGAGCCCTACTTTGTGAAAGGGGTAGGAGGCCAGACCTTCCTGGATCGAGCAGTGGCCTATGGAGCCAACTCTGTCCGTACCTGGGGAGTAGATGACGCGGTAAAAGTCCTTGACGATGCGCATGAGCGCGGGCTCACGATTACCTTCGGGCTGTGGGTAGGCCAAGAGCGGCAAGGATTCGACTACACCGATAGCAAAGCGGTGAAAGCTCAACTCGAATACTTTCGGGAAGTGGTCAAAACCTACAAAAATCACCCCGCCATCCTCATGTGGGGAATTGGCAATGAGAATGACCTCTTCTACTCTGATTACAATGTCTGGTATGCCATCAATGACATCGCCAAGATGATCCATGAAGAAGATCCCCATCACCCTACCATGACTGTGACCGCAGGGATCGACGTGGCAGAGGTGCAATTGATCAAAGAGCGGGCGCCTCACATCGACATCTATGGGGTGAATACCTATGGAGGATTGATCGGCATTGACAAAGAATTTCGCAGCTATGGCTGGGACGGTCCCTACCTGATCACAGAATGGGGGCCAAATGGGCACTGGGAAGTTCCCAAAACCGAGTGGGGGGCACCCATTGAGCAGACCAGTAGCATCAAAGCCGATTTGTATCGCCAACGCTACGAAAAAGGCATCATCGCTGACTCCGATCACTGTATGGGATCCTACGTATTTCTTTGGGGACAAAAGCAGGAGACCACGCCTACCTGGTACGGGGTATTCCTCGAAGGGGGTGAAGAGACTGAAGTGATGGACAACCTCCAGGAAATGTGGAGTGGCGAGTATCCTGACAATCGGGCTCCGCACATCTCTGCCTTGAAGATCAACGGCAAGGAAGCCCATGAAAATGTATATGTCGCACCAGGTAAACCAGCAGAAATTGCGGCTTTCATCCAAGATCCCGATCAGGACCCCATTACTTATCATTGGCAAATCCTAGAATCCGAATTTGGGTTGACTGCCGCAGGGGGAGATGCTGAGAAAACGCCTGATCCCGTGAAGATCAAGCCCATTGGAGACGTCAACCTCTCCCCTGAAGCTGATTTGTTTTTGAGTGGAACAGGCGTGAGCAGCTTTCAATTCAAAGCGCCAGTGAAGCCAGGGGCGTACCGCTTCTTTGTTTATGGATATGATGGAAATGGCAACGTGGCTACGGCCAATATTCCTTTCTTCGTGAAAAGATAACCACCTACTGACGTGATTCGGCTCCCTACTACGCTTTTTCTACTCAGCTTTTGTTATCTACTATGTCCCCAAAGTCAGGCGAAAAGTCCTACTTTGGGGACTCCTCCTATCCACAACTATACCAAGCAGGACTACCAGGCTGAGACGCAGAATTGGGCCATCCAACAGACCGAAAACGGTCTCCTCTATTTTGGCAACAACCTGGGTTTGCTGGAGTTCGATGGTACTCGCTGGACCACCTATCCCCTCCCCAATCGATCCATTGTTCGATCTTTGGCGATGACCAGCGAAGGCACTCTCTTGGTGGGGGGACAAGGAGAATTGGGCTACTTCGCAGAATCGCAGGCTGGCCCGCCCCGCTACCATTCTCTGTTGCCCTTTCTGCCGGAATCGGAGCATGCATTTGCGGACGTATGGAAAATTTTGCCCACCCCGGATGGGATCTTTTGGGGCACCTACAATGGCATGTTCCGGATGGAGTCTTCGCTAGAAAATCCCTCCTTCCAGATGATCCGCACTGCTGATCGCTTTGACAATTTTTTTCTGTGCCAAGGGAAGGTGTTGGTCGCTGAAACCAATCAAGGCATCAAAGTTTGGGAAAATGGGTCCCTTGAGTTGATTCCGGGGGGAGATTTTTTCAAGGACAAAGAAATCGTCTCGGTCTTACCGCATCCTTTCCAGGGGTGGCTGGTACTTACGCGCAGGCAGGGCATTTTCCATTATCAGATGGACAATATCCAGCCTTGGGCAGCAGCGCTCGTCCCCTACTTTGCAGAATCCCAAATCTATTGTGGCGAGGTATTGCAAAATGGGGAGTTCCTGAAGACTTTAAGGCACATAAAAAAATAGTTAAGCTGTTTAATGACAGGATGAGATTCCTGGAGGAAGACAGACTAGACTGGGCACTAG
>JBCCCJ010000358.1:0-6064 GCA_039033615.1 Bacteroidota bacterium | reverse complement strand
GTTCTGCTATGCCGACTTTTCCCCATATCCTCATCATCGGTGCTGGAGCCGCCGGGCTTCATGCAGGTTACCTATTGCACCAAAGCGGCCTTGATTTTCAGCTTCTGGAAGCTTCGGATCGCATTGGGGGACGTTTGGGAAAAGTCGAGGACGGCTTTTCGGACCTGCCCCTCGATATGGGGGCAGAGTGGCTCCACGGCAAAAAGTCCCTGGTCGGTACCCTTGTCAAACAGACGCAGACCACCATCACCAAAGACAAGGGCAAAGGACGCTATTGGTTTCAAGGACGATTGAAGAAGAAACTCCCCAAGGATGTGTGGGAGATGTTTGAGCAGGAAGGCCTGCCAGACGTGTCTTATCGGGCCTATGGGGAACAAATGGGTCTATATCCCGAGTATGAGCAGGTGGTAGAAGGGATCGCTGGCGATTTTGGGGCGGCCGCCGATCAGATTTCTGCCTATTGGAAAATCCAGGAAGAACAGGCTTGGAGTTCGGGCAGCAAAGACTACAAATTTGCCCGTACCTACTTTGATCTGATCGAGGAGCAGTGGGCGCGCCCCATCCGGAACCACATTCGCCTGAATACCGCGATCTCCCGCATTGATTTGCGCTCGGATCGCATCGAGTTGACCGATGAAGCAGGCGCGACGTTCACCGCTGACAAAGTCATCCTGACAGTGCCCATCCCCATTCTCCAAGCGGGAGACATCGAATTTGTCCCCCCCTTACCCAAAGCAAAAATGGAGGCTTTCCAGAAAATTGGCATGGGGCCAGGTATGAAAGTCTTCCTGAGATTCTCCACCGCTTTCTATCATCAAGGGATTTTTGGAGGCTCCGGGTGCGCGGCCTATGTCGATGAACGCATCGGCAAAGAAGGCGAGGATCACGTCCTGATGGCCTTCATCATGGGCAAGCAAGCCGCTGCCCTCTCTGCCCTAGCCTCCGATCAAGCCATCACTCAAGCGCTCCTGGCAGAATTAGATGAAATGTACAAGGGACAAGCCAGTGAATCCTTCCTGGATGCGAGGGTCATTGATTGGGGCAAGCATCCCTTCATTCGAGGAGCCTACTCTTTCAGCACCGTGGGGATGGGGGACGCGAGATTCATCGCCGCTCAACCTATAGAGAATCGCCTCTTCTTTGCCGGAGAAGCCATGAACCTGAATGGACACCACCAGACCGTGCATGGCGCAGCGGAGACGGGGCAGGAGGCGGTGGAATGGGTGTTGAGGAAGAGGCTAGGGTAGAATTATTGGTTTTTCTTTCGGTCTCGCCAATTGGCATACCACGCTGGTTCATGCCACATGTCAGGTCTTTCCCTTCTGAGCCGATCCTCTAGTTCCGGCGGAAGTCCTTTGATCTCATGCATCACCGAAGAGGACTCAAACATCTCAAAAGAAAGCCCTTTTGCGCCCGTAAAATCTAGATCAACCAGGGACGACTGCTTCATGATCATGCCAGTCATTTCTGCTTCGATGAACTTTACTTCACGAATATCAGCCCATTCTGTTTTTGCATTTCTCAAGTTGGTATTTGAAAGGTCAGCTTCTCCTATTCCTTCATCATCTCCAGCCAAAAAAGACCCTTGGAGGATCGCACCACGGTAATTACATCCTCCTGGTAATCCTCTGTAAAATCTTACTCCTTGAAGACGAGCCGCTTCGAAATCAATATTCCGAAATGTACACCTCTTCAAATTGATTCGGGAATCAATTCGAACCTTACGCATGGAGCAATTTTGAAAATGAGTTCCTTCCATATCTCGAATGTTTTGGAAAGTAGCTTCATCAAAAGTACAATCCTCAAATATGACTCTATACATTCTGTCTAATCCAAACGTAGCTTTAATGAAGGAACACCTCACAAATCTTGACCCCGAGATTCTACAGTTCAAAAAGGTAGTTTGATTAAAAAGAACATTTTCAAATGTGGATTGAAAGAGTTCTAGGTTCGATAATTTTTTATTTGAAAAGTCATTTTCATTGGTGTAATGGCGAAACATAAAAGACAGCCTATTCCTCGGATCATCTGATCCATATCGGGACATATATCCTAAAAGATTATTATCTGTCGGTTGGAGTGTTAATCTTCTGCTATCCAAATAATTCCCCAATCCATGTAAAACCTCCGTAAAAACACTGCTGACATTCCCCATTACCTCAAGGGGAGTCAGAGTAGTCAAGTAACGATCAGATTGCAATTCTTTAGGGAAAAAATCATTGGAAGCTGATAAGGCTTCCGCCTTGAGACAATGGTTCCAAGTTGTTAAGACATTAGCCTCATTCCTTTTATCCTCCGCATACATGCGTGCCAGTTCTCTGACGGTAGTCAAGACTTCTAAAGAAATCTTTCGCCTGGAGAATCGAGCCAAAGTGTTTTCTGCAAAGGCTTGGACATTTTTCTCAGATAGGTTCAAAAATTGGGTCCAGATATTCTCCGCTACCAAGAATTCTTGCAGCGACTTATGCAAAAACTCAATGGCGAATACCTCTTCTTCGATTTCATCCTGATCTTCGAGGACTTTTTCTTGGAAATAAAAACTCATCAGCAAATTTCGAAGACTACTCTCTACCGTTGCGGCACTGGTACTTTTTTCAATCACTTTCAGCACGGGGAGTTTGATAGCTTCTTGATTGGTGATGAATTCCTGATCTCCCAAGTAAATCTCAGTTGCAATTTCCCGGAGGACTTCTCTAAGTTTCCTGATTGGGATCTCCCCCAAATTGGGATGAAGCTTATTTTCATATTTCCGCTGCCCGATCACTTTCGCGAGCAACTCCTGGTAAATAGCCGCCTTGGCAGAAACTTGGCCGAGATTGATTTTCAACTTGGCCACCAAGTATAAGGTAAGTGGTTGGCCCAGCATTTCAGGAATACTCTGGTCGTTGCTTTTTTCTTGCTTGTGCTTCCAATAACGAACGAGGGTCTCTTCTTTCAGGACGCAGTCAGCCTGCCGTGTTTTGTATTTATCTAACCATATTTTCTGCTGGGTAAGATCAAATTCATCCAATTTGAGGATCTCAAAATCTGAGGCGGGAAGTGTTTTTAGATGCAGGTAGCCAAGTCTGGAAGTTATGATCACCTTGGCTTTCGGATGATCACGCGCAATAGCTCTTGATAGATTGTTGCAGATGGTATAGATGTCCTCTTTACCGAGTCCATTCTTCATATACAGCTCATCCAAGCCATCCAGAATCAAGACTCCTTCGATTTCGTCAGGCAATGCTATTTTTTTGAGCCGATCCAAAATCAGATTAAGGGGATTGGCAATGAGTCGATCAGTTTCCGATGTCTGGACATTTTTTAGTTCGACCAAATACGGAATTCGGCTAGGGGATGGAGGTTGCAGCAGGTCGTGGGCTAGCTTTCTGCAAAGCGTAGATTTGCCCTGACCGGGATAGCCAAGGATGACCATGATTCCTTGGCGAGAATCTGATGGCAACAGGAATTCATCCAGTTTGGCTTGAATGTCTTTGTGCGAGAGAACAAATGGATTTTCGGGCAGCCCATCCTCTGGCTCTATCGACCAATCATAGGTGCTGTAGGTAGGACTTACATAAAGATCCGAAACCAGAATTTCAGAATCGAGCATTTTCAAGCTGGGAAACCAAGTAGCTAGCTTAGTTTGATAAGAGGATTTGACTTCTTGTGATAGTTCATCTAAGAAGCTCCATATTCTGCTTATCAGTCTATTTTTCTCTATCTCGTATGTTTCCCCGCTAATTTCCCTCTTTCTGGACTTCTTCTCATTTGATAAATACGTCCTTTTGAAGAGAGCAATCTCCATTAATTCTTCAGAAGTAAGCCCTCGTAAAGATTCTAATAAGTCAATGGCTTGTTTAAACTGATCTATCGAAAGGCAATCCTTGATTCGTTTTTTGTCCATAAGACTTTAGGCTGTGCTGAATGAGATCGAAGATCAAGCGTATTAGGCGAAGCCCTCACCACACAGGCGGGTGGGCCACGAAGTCCGAGGTTTGGGGTGGAAAGTGGCATTGGGCTGGGACTTCGGCGCTTTTTTGCTTCCTTTTTGTGCGTACAAAAAGGAAGGCCCGCGGCACGCGATGCCAAGCCTGTACACCTAGGCTACAAGATACACAACAAATGTAAACAAGCAGAAGACACCCCCATAAAAAACGCCCGCAGAAAAATCTGCGGGCAACAGCCATGAAAACGCCCTAAAACGGAACAGGGGTTACCTGTTCGTTTGTTGGGACGAAGAGAGCGGTATGAGGTCACATCTGATATCAGTCTCCATAAAAAAAGGCTGACATGCAATGCATGCCAGCCGGAAAAAGACGAAGAGCTTCTACTTTTATGCTTGATCTTTTTTGTCTTCTTTTTCTTTGGCGAAGTCTTCGGACTGAGAACTCCAATTGTCGCGACGAATCCGTCCGGGGAAGAATTCGATGACTTCATTGACCTTGTCTTCGTCCTCTGGGGTGAAGTTGGCAATCTGGCGGAAGGTGTAAATGCCGATGCTATTGAGTTTTCGCTCAATGAAGGGCCCGATGCCTTTGACCAGTTGCAAATTGTCCTTGTCAGCAGCGGTAGCAAGCCCGATGCGATCAAAGTTGATTTCACTGGCGCGTTCCTGGATACGAGCCAGAGTTGCGGCTTCTTTTTCCTCCTTACTTGGCTTCTGCTTGGGAACTGCCGCTGCAGCTGCATCCACCACGGGAATGGGCCGAGTTTTGGCATCTGCTTCTACCTGTGCGCTTTTGGCTTCGGCAGCGGTCAGGGCAGTTTCCAATCCTTCGATTTTGGCCTGTAGACCATTCTGACGAGCTTCACAAGCTTGCAGGGCCTCAGCCTTGGTCGCAAGTTCTGCTTTCAGGGCGCTGTCATCATGCGGCACCGGAACAGGCATCGCGCTGATCTTTTTCTCCAGCTCAAGTCTGGCTTGTTTGCAGGCGGCCAAGTCCTTGTTTTTCTGTTCGAGGTCATTTTCAAGGGCCTGGTATTTGGCTTGCATGCCATCGTACTGCCCTTGTAAGGCCTTATAGCGATTGTCTAGGTCGCTGTATTTGCCAGCCATAGAATCATAGCGGCCTTGTAGCGCCTGGTAGCGACTCCGCATGAGGAGGTATACAATGATGCCAGCCAGAATCGCGGCTATCAGCATCAAGATGATGGCTTCTCCGGCTGCGGCAAAAAATCCTTCTGGAAACATGGGAAATGAAAATTAGAAAGTGAGTGGGTGGGAAAGGAAGTTATCGGACATCAACTTCGACGCGCCGATTTTCCTGGCGGCCTTCTTCGGTGTCATTGGTGGCAAGAGGATTCGATTCTCCTCGGGATTGGGTCTGAATGCGATCGGCTGGCAAGCCAAAAGCCACAAAGTACTCCTTCACAGTATTGGCACGCTGAAGACCTAAGACTTGGTTGGCATCAGCTTGACCACTGCCATCGGTATGCCCGGTGAGGAGCAAGGATTGGCTGGTGTTCTTACGCAGAAATTGAATGGTCCGGGTGATGTAGTCTCTTTGAGCTGCGGAAAGCACCAAGTCAGAAGAGTTGAAGCCAAACCGCAGCACTTCAGGCTCAAAGGTCGGCAGAGGTTCACTTTCTCCTTCACTTCCGTCTCCCTCTTCGTTCTCCCCGTCTCCCTCGTTCGTTGCGTCTGCCATAGCACCATCGAGTAGGCGAAAATCAATGCCGCCAATCATGGTGTCTCCCGCTCCGAAGGCCTCTTCTAGGTTGACAACCTTGGGAAGTTGAATGAAGCGACTGGCTTCGATCCCGCGCTTGACCAATTCCTGTTTGATTGCGTCGGCTCGGGCCAATCCCAAGTTGAGATAGCCTGCTACATTGGTTTCGGCTTCTCCATATCCGCCAGTAATTTCCACATCCAAGTTGGGATGTTCCATCAAATAGGCGGCGAGTTCATCCAACTTACCGTTGATGTGGATCGGGATGACCGGGCTTGCACTTGATTTGCCAAAACGAAGGTGTCCTTTGGTAGGCAGAAGCGTTTGAGCTCCATAGCGGACTTGAAAATCATTGGTACCGTACTCCACGGTCTTGGCATCGTTAGATGACGGAGATTCGTTGGAGGGGGCTT
>JBCCCJ010000357.1:0-6086 GCA_039033615.1 Bacteroidota bacterium | reverse complement strand
TCTGATTGTTAAAAAATACCGGGTCGCCAGTACAAGCGGCACTATCTACCTGGAAGGCAACCGTAGGAAGCGAGTCCACCAAGACGGTTTTGAGATCCCGGCTGACACAACCATTGGGATGCACAACCTCATAGGTCAGTTGGGTACTCCCACCAATCGGTACCAGATTCGGGTCAAATTCTCCCGTCGTTGCGTTGAGAATACCCAGCCCAGACCAGGTTCCACCTGCTGGACTAAATCCAGTGAGAAACTGAACGGGAGTACTTTCGCACAAAATTTCATCAGGCCCCGCTTCCACCGCCAGGGTATCCAGGATGTTATAAAAAATGGTATCGCTGGTCTCGCAACTGGTTCCTGGCGCAAAGGTATAGATGAGCTGGTTCGGGCCAGGAGTCATCAGGAGGGTGTTGATCACCCCGACATTGGGGTCCACGACCCAGGAGCCACCCGACCAAACGCCATTGCTGGGGCTGTTTCCGCTCAAGGTGTCCAGGCCAATATTCCAGCATTGGGTATTTCCGGGTCCAGCGGTTACACTGTCCGCCACGACCACCACCACGACCAGAGAATCGGTGTTCACACAGCCGGAATCTGACACAAAGGTGTAGTCCAACATGACCGTATCTGGGCCTCCCAAGGAATCTGGATTGAACAAACCATTGATGGGATCGGTGATACCCGGCCCGCTCCAGGTACCGCCAGGAGGCGTCGCTGGGGGGAGGGGTTGGGGAATATTGGTGAGACAAAACAGCGCGGTATCGGCCATGATGTCTACCACTGGTTCAGGATTGACAATCACCACGACTTGATCGCGTCCTGGACAACCAATGCTATCTACAAAGGTGTAGGTAAAGACGAAGGTTCCCGCCGTATCAGCCACAAATTCATTGCCGTTGATCAGATTGGGACCGCTCCAGGTACCTCCTGGGGGATTGGAGGTGAGAGAAATGGTGGCCGTGCTGTCTTCACATAGGGCAATATCTGGCATAGCAGCCACCGTTGGGGTATCGATGACTGTGATGTAGACGGTATCATAAGCAAAGCAACTGGGCGAATCGAAGGTGTAGATCAACTCGTAGGTCCCCAAGGTATCCGGCACGAATACACTGTCCTGTTGAATCCCTGACCCGGCCCAGAAACCTGGTTTGGGGCTTCCATCCAGAAAAACGGTGTCGTTGTTGCAAATGGTTTGATCTGGGCCGGCCACCACATTTGGCAAAGGGTCCACCACAAAGGAAATCGACTCTGAGGTGATCCCGCACTCATTGGTAACGGCTAGGGTGATGGTATGATTTCCCGGCGAGAAGACCACTTGCGGCAGAATCGGTCCATTGTGGTTGGCTGGAACCCCGGTGGTCGTCCAGTTGAAATCCGAAATCGGAGCCCCAAAGTCATCCAGAAGATAATTTAGGCTGTCCAAGACAAATACATCACAGGTATCCGGCAGGGTGTCCAGTAAAATTCGGGGGGCGATTTGGACAAAAATGAGGGTATCGACCGTATCCATGCCACAGAGATTGGAGGCAATCAATTCTACCCGAAAGGTATCCGGTGCATTGAAACAGATGATGGGCTCAAAAGAATTGGCATTCGTTCCCCCTCCAAAAGACCAGGCTGAGTCGGAATACACATTCCACTGCCAATGAATGGGCACTTCACTCGTATCGGGAATGGTCCCATTCTGAAAAGTCATACAAAATGGCGCACAGCCTTGATTGGTATCGGGAATCATGGCCGCAATAGGGGCGCGGACCACCACTACTTCCCGGCTCGTCGTATCCGCCCCACAAGCATTGATAGCGATCAGACGTACCGTATAGATCCCTGGTCCTGCCGTGGTGTAGTCATAGATCGGATCGCGAAAGATGCTGGTGCCTACTCCATCCCCAAAATCCCAGAAATAATCCGTCGGATCAGAAAAATATTGATCGGTAGGACAAGTTTCATTCACAAAAACGGCCAATCCATCCGGCAAACAAACGGTATCTGGCACCTGAAAACCTGCCACGGGAGCCGGGCGAATGGTGATCTGGGTGGTAGAAAAGTGGGTAAAGCAAGCATTGACCGCCGTCAATTGGATGGCATCTACGTACCCTTGCAAAGGAGCTACACACTTATTCTGATTGGTCAAATCAAAAACGTACACCTGGGTGTCCTCCGTGGCGACATTGTACTCTTCTCCAAAAATCCCCCAGTCCCAAATGTAATAATCCACATTGTTACAAAGTGGATCGGTCTGGTTGATCGCGACCACGGTGTCTCCTTCACAAAAAACGGGCTGTCCCCCCAGCACCAAATCTGACACCGGATCGGTGTAAAAGATCATCTCCTGAGAATAGCCCGGACAGGTTTGGCCCGATGCAGTAACCGTTACGGTAAAGGTTCCATAACAATCATAGGTATGGTTCACCACTTGGTTGGGGTGCGCATTCAAGAAGGTCCCATCGCCGAAATCCCAATCAAAAGGCCCTTGCCCCATCGAACTGGCATCAATGGTGAAGGTCGGACTGAACAAGGTATCGGGCGAATTTTGGATACACTTACCGATCGAATCCGCCGTAATCAGGATGGGAGGAGCAGAAGGAAGGTTGAGGTTCTGAGTCGTGGTACAAACATTTCCAGCTGTATCGGTGACGGTTAGGCTTACCGTAAACGGTCCATTGAAGGGAAAAGTAAAGGTTGGATTGGCCTGATCGCTGGTACCTTGTCCAGGTCCTGGCATGAAAACCCAGGCATAATCCACCACCGTCGCGGGATCGGCATTGGCGGAGAAGTCTACCGGATCGGTTGTACAAGGATTGGGCGCAGGTTGATTGAAGGTAAAGGTCGCATCACATTGCGCCTGTAGGTTCTGCCAGCCAAATAAACTGAGCAGAGGTATCAAAAGCCAGGGAAGAGAGCGGGTCATGAATATCGCAGATTATGGAGTGGTCAGGGAACAGGGATCAAATTTCGTAGAAAAGCCCCCTTGTGTGAATGATGGTGCGGATAGCGAAAGGGGTTGGGGGATGAAACAGAAAGAAGGGTTCGGGAGCTCCCAACCGAGGTTGAGAGTCTGATCTCTGACAGCGAAGCGATCTGACAGCCTCGCGGTCTAACCTCTCCTCCCCTCAATTGAACTTCGGGCAAGGCACCCCACGTCCAAAGGGACGATTACAGTTTAGGAGCGTCGCATTGGCAAAGTTGATGATCAAAGAAGCCTCGATGGTGCCGCCTCCATCTGATCGTAAGCCGGAGAGGTTGTAGTCATAAGACACCCCAAAGCGGTAGGTATTGGTGGCCTGGCCCAGTTTGGGGTAGTTCCCAAATTCGGTTCCCAGCATCAAGATGAGGGAGCTGATGTTGCCTCCTTCGGGGAAGCCATTGCGGGTATTCAACCAGGCACCGCCCCAAATACCCGGATTGTCCCGGGAACTGAAGCCCATGCCATACATGATGGAGCGGTAGGTATATCCATTGCCAGGATTCAGGCCGCTTGCTCGGTAAGATCGTTGCAGATCCATTTTCACCATGGGCACCAAATCATAGCTATGCCCCTTGCCGGAAATGCCACCGAATCGCACGTTGTACACATAAGAAGCATGGACCGTAGTCCGAATCGGCAGGGTATCCTCATACTGTTGAATAGAATTGTCAATTCGTACCAAATGATTCAGCGCAGCCCCTACCGTGATGCGATTTCGCCCCCCCCGATGTTTGAAGAGAAATACCCCTCCGGCATCGAAATCAAAGAATCGCCCCCCAGATCGCAGATCGTCCGGTCGATTCAAAGCGGTGGGGCCGATCACGCCGTGAATGGGATCTAGCTGATCACTAAAGGTCAACTGCCGCCAATCCAGGCTGCGCCAATTATACGTCCCCCGCATCCCCAGGCTGATCTCAAAATCATCGTTGTAGAGGTTGTTTTCATCCGTGCGACTGCGCCAAGCATAGGACAAACCTGTGCTTTGCCAGCGGTAATTGCCCTCCCCCTCAACATTGTCGAGGTATACCACCCCAAAAGCAGACTGGATACACGGCATTTCCACATCCGCAGCGATGGACTGCGTAATGAATTTGGCATCTCGCCCCGCCACCCGAAACCATTGATCCCGATAATTCATAGATACCGTAGTCCCCCCCTGAAAGCCCGTCAAGGCTGGATTGAGATGCAGGGGTGCCGCAAAGTACTGAGAGAAAGTGGGATCTTGAGCGTAGAGGGCACTCCAGTTACTAAGATACAGCAACAGGGCCCAAAGGCATAGTTTTAGAACATTCATGAAGCAAGGGAAAAATGGATCGTTGTCTACAAAAACAAAGGAGACCCGTAGCGAGGAACCTTTCTTTGGTGCAAGTGTGTAGATTGGGGAAGAAGTGAATTCTCTATGAGGAGAAGTGATCCCTGCGGAATAAAGGTAGGAGTTTTTCTCGGTAGGCGAAAGAGATTAGCAGGAATAATCCAAGAACACTGAAAATTATCCAGCCATTCGGAATGAGGGAAGTTCTCTTGATCGGTGGATTGCCAAACAGAATCAGTCCCCCCCAGTCTTTTGGGGTATAATATGCGCCTATGCCGCCATCTGTCCTTGATTGAATCAATTTCCGTTTGGCCATCGCCAGGGCTACATCTATCGGTTTTCCTTCCTCAATGAAAGTCAGGAGGTCGGTCAGAAGCCGAGCGCTGGATTCTATGGGAATCTGCCAAAGCGCGGCGATCAGATGGGTTCCCCCTGCATGATGGAAGGCCCTAGCGATAGAGAAGTTCCCCTCTCCAGGTTGAAAGGCTCCTTTTGCGCCTTCGCAAGCCACCAACAATACCAGGTCACAGCTTAGTTGCAGATCATAAATCTCCTCTATATTAAGCTTCCCATCATTCGCCTTCTCCCCTTCAGGGAGGCCAATCAGTCCATTCGCATCCACGTCAAATCGTAAATATCCTACTCCATCTTGCCCTTGTTCCGTTCCATGCGTGAATATCAACAAGACTTTGGTCTTGGGAGCGAGGGATTTGAATGTTGTTTCGGTTGCTTCTTTGGGCGGGAAGGTCTTGCTCCCTATAGAACCGAGCAATTGGTAAAGCGGGCCAAAAGCCCGAAGCGAATCCTCCTCATTTGACTCTAACTCACCCAAAGTTGGAAAGAAACTAGTCAAGGACTCTGACAATTTCAGGGCCCGTTGTTGCTGGAATTGATGATACCAAAGGGCACCTGAGAGGCGATAAGAAACCCAATGCCTGTTGACTAAATAATCTTGTTGTTGGAACGACTCTTTCCGAGAATTGCAGGAAGCTACCAGCGATTCAATCGGAAACTCATACAACGGTCCGTCTGGAATACAGATCAGCCGCTCTTTGGTTTGGATCAATTGATAAACTGGTTGGACCAATTCCTGAAATAAGAGGTATGCCAATTGTTGATAAGCCTCTTCATTTTGGTACCTAGCTGAATCAGAGCTGTATTTTTTCAATTGCTCTATTTGTTGGTGTAGTACCTCCCGATTCATGGGCTCACTGATTGAAGTGTAGGAGAATTGAGTCCGGAGTTTTACCAATCGAACTTCATCTTTGGTTACCGCCATCAAAAAGCTACAGTTTTCTCCAATAAAATAGGACAACATCGCACTTTGAGAAGACAAGCAGGTATCTTGGAGTTCTTCAATACTAGGGATCCAATATTCATACAAACTGGCGGAATCCTGGACAGAGAACTTCTGAGGATCCTGCCAGGCTTCTCCTGGCTGATAATTGAGGTATTCTTCCAACAAGGCCAAATTCTTGCTTCTCTCCATGACATCAAAGGCAAGATCTAGGTACTGCCGCCTCTCGGTCAATTGGTGAAGACTGGTAAGGATTTGCAAGTGGTATTCAAAAGCAACCGCCGCAAGGCCTGATATATATTTGCGGCTATCGATCTCCATGGTTGGAATGTCCAATCTCAATCGGTCAATCAATTTCAAGGCCAGCATGAGATTTTGATGGCCTTCTTCTAACCAATACGCCTCTTTCGGATCACTCTGAAATTTGTACCAAGCGACCTTTCCTTTTCCTGTCAGCAGTTGTAATAGACTAACAGGATCTGAAATCTCTTTCATGGGTGGAAGCTGCTCAG
>JBCCCJ010000356.1:0-6092 GCA_039033615.1 Bacteroidota bacterium | reverse complement strand
TCTTTTACCCGGCCAAAGCCAAGGGTTTTTAGCATCCAATTGGGGAGCGGCTTGGCAGGATTGCGTTTGCGCATGTCCAGGTACCAGCCGATTTTTTTGATCAGGGGAAGTTTGAAGGTTTCCACAAATTCAATCAAGGTGCCGTCTGGATCTTCGATATAGGAAAAGGAACCGGCGGCTTCTCCCATGTCGAACTCTTTGCCCAAAGCTGCCGCACTGTCCACGGTGAAGGGAAAGTCTTTTTCTGCGCAGGCCTTTCTCAGTTCGTCCATGCCCACAATGTCAAAGCAGAGGTGGATGAAGCCCAAATCGCCCCACATTCGGCCTTCGAACATCTTTTTGGGTTCGCGATCCAGGGCTTGGATCAGTTCGATGTGGGTCTGCCCAAACATCCGACTGAAGCCGCCTTGACGGGGCTTGCTATGAGTCAGGAGGACGCGGCGATATTCACGATGTCCACTGGGCAGGCCTGCAAGATCCTCGAAGGTGCCGCTTTTGTCATAGACTACCTGATCGTAGCCGAGGAGGTCTGAATACAATTTGCGGGCTGCTTCGATGTCGCTGGAGCCGATCATGCAGCCAGCGATTCCTCCGGTATGGCGACGCCCTTTGCTGAACCAGCTATCACTTTGGGCTACCTGAAACCAGTTGCCGTAAGGGTCTTGCACCCAACAGACCGGATTCCCGCCAGGATCTTGTTGCACTCCCCCAGCGACGGTCAGGCCTTTGCCTTGCAGTTCTTTCACCATGGCTGCGACATCCAGGCATTTGATCCGAGCAGCAAAAATGCCTAGGTCTCCGGTCTGAATCTCAAAAGATGGGCCTACCGGCGTTCGGCTGGTGTATTGCCAGATTTCCATGCCACCGCCTCCTTGCAAGTTGACAGCCAAGATGGCGTGTCGGCTGCGGGCTTCGCCCCCGGTATAGGGAAGCATCAGTTCCGCATCCGCTGCTTCTTCAAAAATGGGGATGTCCATCCCGAACGTGCGGCGATACCAGCCAAAAGCCTCATGTACATTTGGAATACCTATGCCAACTTGTTGAATGCCAGTAATGATGGGGAGCGCCATGTAGGGTAGATTAAGCCACTTGTTTGGGCAAATATAGAGAATCTGGCATTTTCTTTTCCTTTCTTGCCCAAAAAGCAGACCTTGGAGCTACCAAATTCCTCCCTATGCCTCGAATTCTGGCCATTGATTACGGCGGTAAAC
Organism: Bacteroidota bacterium; assembly: GCA_039033615.1. Lineage (GTDB taxonomy): Bacteria > Bacteroidota > Bacteroidia > J057 > J057 > JBCCCJ01. Next base: position 4,881 of record JBCCCJ010000356.1, on the reverse strand, counting down.
GTACTGGATTGGCCTGGACTGATCCGCTTCAGCTCATCGGTAGTGCCCTCGATACGGTAGCTACCGCCCATTTCTGGGAGAAGCTGAAACATCTCATGGAAACGGAGGAAATCGAAGCCATTGTGCTCGGCTATCCCACTCGGATAGATGGCAGTGACAGCCACATCACGGAGGAGGTGAGAGGGGTCCACACCAAGCTGCAGGCAAGCTATCCGCAGGTGGCAATTCACCTCTGGGATGAACGATTCACTTCGCAGATGGCCATGGATGCCCTGATTGAGGCTGGGGTCCCCCGCAAGAAACGACGCGACAAGGCCCTGGTGGATCGCATGAGTGCAACCATCATGCTTCAGGAATTTCTGCAATCCCGATGATCTTCGAAACATGAACCCTACCCCCTCCCCGATCCGGGAACGCATGGCTCAACTGGCCAGTCAGATGAGCACCCAACTCTACGAAAAGGAATCCATCGTCCGTCTGGCCTTGCTGGCTGCCATCGCTGGGGAAAGCATTTTTTTGTTAGGCCCTCCCGGAGTCGCCAAGAGTATGATCGCCAGACGCCTCAAATACGCTTTTGCAGAGGCCAAATCCTTCGAATACCTGATGGGCAAATTCAGCACCCCGGATGAGGTGTTTGGTCCCGTATCCATTTCCCGACTCAAAAATCAGGACAAATACGAGCGATTGACCGATAAGTATCTGCCGGGAGCGAATGTGGTCTTTCTGGACGAAATCTGGAAAGCCAGTCCCCCCATTCAGAACTCTTTGCTGACGGTGCTGAATGAAAAAATCTATCGAAATGGAGAGCAAGAGATCCGGGTAGATTTGCGGGGCTTGATTGCCGCTTCCAACGAATTGCCGCTGTCTGGGGAGAGTTTGGAGGCGCTGTGGGATCGCTTTCTGATTCGTTTGCTGGTCGAGAACATTGAGGACGAAAGCCTCTTCAATGAGATGATTTCGTTGCCTAAGCGGAAAGAATACAGCGATCCGGTCGCCCAGGAAGTAAAAATCACGGACGAAGAATATGAACACTGGGGAGAACAAATCAATGAAATCTTCATCCCCAATCACGTGCTGGGACTGGTCAATCACTTACGACGGAGCATTCGCCAGCGAAACAGTACCGCCTCCCAGGATCAGCAGATGTACGTTTCGGATCGTCGCTGGGGCAAAATCATGAATCTTCTGCGCACCTCCGCCTTCTTACACGGGCGGAAGGAAGTGCACGTGATGGATTGCTTTGTGATGCAGGATTGTCTCTGGGATCAGATCGAACAAATTGCAGAGGCCAAGGATCTGGTGTTGGGAAGCATCGCGGCCTATGGCTATGCCCGATTGGTTCCGCTAGAACCCATTCGGCAACAATTGAGCAAACTCCAGGAAGAAATTCAGGCCGAGACGCAGGAAGTGCTGTCGGAAGAAGTCCAAATCAAGAAGATCTATCGAGACAAAGCGGGGAATCCCTTTTTCTGTCTGACGGATTTGTGGAGCCGCAGCAAAGGATATTTGCGACTGGGGGATTTTGAAAAAGTCCAAGAAGAAGGGCAAGCCAACCTGCCGGTCATGGAGGAAACGGGCCGGGTATTCCGCCTTTCTCAGACCTATCCCTTTGCGTATGAAAACGACCACCAACTCCGCTATCAGGATCGCTTGATTCAATTGGAAACCGAGGCCGAAGAACGGGAAACCATTCAGGTCCGCCCTGCATCCGAGGGGCACCGCAAATTGTGGGATACCGAAATTCACCTCATGCTGGAGTTTTGTGAGCAAGGGCTGGAAGAGGTAGAGGCCCGAAAACAGCAAGACGAGCCCCATGTAAGCGATCATTTGTTTGTAGAGAACAACTACGCCGAGCACGTCATGGACAGCCTGCAAAGCACCACTCATGAGTTGTTGAATCTCAAATTAGAGATCGAAAAACTGCAGCATAGCTATGAATCTCTCCAGTCGGATTGAGCAGGAATTGTCTTCCTTCATTCTTTTTGGAGGCTTGATGGACGAGCGCAGTCGCCGATTTACGGCGGAGCAACTCTTTTTCCACCTCCACGATCCCAGGCATCCCATTCGGCTCAAGCTGACCCAATCTGATTTGCCGGAACGATACCCCAATTGGTATCAAATGCTGGTGCGATTGGTGGAAGAAGAGGAGTTGAAACGACTGACCATCAACAATGAAGATTTTGCTTTCAGCGTAACCAGGGAAGCCTTGGAATGGTGCCGCAAAACCTATCAACAATTTCAGCATGAGCACAATTTTCAACAGGAAGAAGGCCAACTGGATCATCTGAAAAAGCATTTGTCCGAAGCCAAAACCGGGCAATGGTCAGATGCGCTCAGCTCTCTTCAGCAATGGTACCCTCGCCACGCCCAAAGCTGGCAATTTTACGCTGATGCCATCCGCAAGCAGGAAGCCCAGGAGGATAGCCCTCGCTTGAAAGCTACCACAGCCGTGGTCAAACAGCAGGTATTGCGGGATTGGGGAGGCTTTTTGGGACAGAAAAAGCAAGCGGAGGAAGGGGTCTTTCTCGAAGAAACCTTCACCAGCTATTTTGCGGAGCTGCGACAGAAAGTGGAGCAATTGAGTGAGTTGGGCGATCTGTTGGCTCCTTTTTACAATTTCCTGGGACAGGTATGGAATGACAGCCTGGGCAATTGGGACAAAATTCAATGGGACAAGCTGGAAGAATTTGCCCAGCAAATGACCCAGGATCGCTACCTCCGCGAACTGGTGGATATGCTCGGTCGTTGGCAGCACGCTCGCCACCTTCGACAAGAGCGCCTCATGCAGCGACCTCTGCCCAAAGAATCCTGGAAGCCCAATCCCTACGGCAAGTCAGAGATCGTCGGTGTCCAATACAGCGACCATATCAGTGCCCTGCTCCCTTCGGAAGTCGCCTTGCTCGCTTCCCCAGAAACCGAGATTCTCCTATCCAAAAAATACGTGGAGAAAAAGCTGCTCACCTTTCAATACCGCTCTCAGGACTTGAGTGTAGAAGAATCGGTAGAGGAGATTCCCTTGGTGGAGACCGATTGGGACCAACCTGGCCCCTTCATTCTGTGCATCGACACCAGTGGGTCCATGTTTGGCATTCCCGAACGCATCGCCAAATCCGTCGCCCTCGCCATTCTGGAAATCGCGCTGCGGCAGCATCGACAGGCCTTCCTGATTTCCTTCTCCACGGGCATTCAAACCACCAAAATGACGGGCATGGAAAAGGATTTGTCCCAACTGATCGACTTCATCCGCATGAGTTTTCACGGCGGTACCGATCTGCAACCCGCGCTTTCGGCTGCCTTGGACCAGTTGGAAACCGAACAATACCGCAATGCGGACATCCTGGTCATTTCCGACTTTGTGATTCCCCGCCTAGATCGGAAGCTCTACGAGCGGATTCAAGTAGCCCGACGAGAGTTATCCACTCACATCCACAGTCTCCACATCGCCCGCCGCCCGGACCCAGACGCAACTCCCCTGGCCATCTTTGATCATCACTGGGTCTATGACATGGATCACAGCCGCGTCATCCGCCAGACGGTGGCACATCTGGCTGCTTTTGAACCTGATCACGACGAAGCTACTGCCTCGGATGAATTCTGAACAATCCGCCTCTCGTCCCTACCTCATCGGGGTTCTCCTGGTGTTTGTGGGAGCCATTTTGTACGCTACCAAGGCCATCTTTGTCAAGTTGGCATATGACTACGAAGTTGAATCAGTGATTCTGCTTGCCTTGCGGATGCTCTTTGCCCTCCCGGTCTATCTGTGGTTTGCCTTTCGTTCTCCCTTTCCCGCAAATCAACCACCTCCTACGCGCAAGGAAACCTGGCTGACCATCGCCGTGGGGATCATGGGCTATTATCTCGCCAGTTTGTTTGATTTTGTGGGCTTGCAATACATCACCGCGAGCATGGAGCGGCTGGTGCTTTACATTTATCCGACGCTGGTCCTCCTGATTTCCTGGCTGGCCTTTGGACAGCGCATCAACCGAACCCAATGGTTGGCCTTGCTCTTGGCTTACCTCGGCATCGGGGTCGTACTCCTCGGAGACGCTTCCATTCAGGAGCAAACCAACCTCTGGCTGGGCGCAGGCTGGGTGTTTCTGGCGGCCCTGTTCTTTGCTGGCTACATCGTCGGCAACGGTCAGTTGGTTCAGCGATTTGGCACCAAACGTTTCACCGCCTATTCCATGTTGGCTGCCACCGCCGCCATTTTGATCCACAGTCTGATCCAGGGCCATTGGCCGGAGTTGGCTTGGCAAGTCTATGGCTACGGCCTGTTGATGGCGATGGTCGCGACGGTGATCCCCTCCTTTTTGATCACCGAAGGCATCCGGCGCATCGGCGCAAGCAGTGCCTCCATCATCGGTAGCATCGGTCCGGTATCGACCATCATTCTGGCCTACCTCTTCCTGGACGAACGCCTGGGCTGGGTGCAATGGCTGGGCACTGCCATCGTGATGACGGGGATTTTGTTGATTACGTTGAGGAAGGGGTGAGGAGGTGGGAATGGGCAGGAGTAGTTGGTAGTGAAACTCCCCGACCAAGGTTGTAAAGCCTCCTCTGTTTCATGGATTATCAAGACTTGCCGTGGATGATGATCTGGATAGATGCCTGGATTGAACTTGTCGAAATAAGGGTGTTGGGGATGTGCCAAACTTTTCGAAGATGTACTTGCCATCTTCGAGTTGCTATGACATCAATGCTCATCCAAAAAAGTGGTTAGGAACGCTCAAAAAATAACTTGGACCATTTCACTTGTTCTTTCTTCCCAGTTCTTCGTCAAGGCTCATCTTTGGGTCCCTTTTTCCCAAAGTTTCGCGATTTGGCCCGCCAACCACTCGGTGTTGATTCCTCAACCTGGAAAAAAATAACGGCGCGAAAAGG
>JBCCCJ010000355.1:0-6100 GCA_039033615.1 Bacteroidota bacterium | reverse complement strand
TTTTGAGCGGACCAAGCGCACTAAAAGTGTCTTAACTTTTTCTGTGGTTGTCGAAACCACTTCCTCCCGACATATGTACAACTAGACACCTTGGCGGAGATTCCCTGAGATTTTCAGCCCAAACGGACGGTAAACGACTAGACCCTGGGCCTTCAAAGCTGGGAGAGTGGGTCCAAAACGGCAAAATCTGACTTTAGATGGCCATAAGTTTTGCTCTGATGGTCCGTTTGAGCTGCAAGTTGCACCATTCGATCGGACTTGACGAGATCTTTCGATTCATGTGCATTGAGTTGGGTCTAGTGCATAATAAGATGCAGTAATGTTGCGAAAAGTTGGAAAAGTGTTTCAGTGTCAGGGGTCTTGTCAAAAACTGCGCAGTTTTTCATCGACGTCTCGCCGCAAACGAAACCGTGCAGATCTCAGCAAGAGTGGCACTCACGGAGCGGAGGCGAAGGAGGGCGGCTAGCCGTAGCGAGGAGCCATTTTGCCCTACCTGCTGGGATTCATGGACATTCACATTGTCTGGCGAGAATTGCTATTCTTTCCCCTGGATCCGACCCTGTTGATTGGGCCTGCGCTGTATTTTTATCTGGTTGCCCTGACCAATGAAACCTTCGAATGGGAGCGGAAGCACCTCTTGCATTGGATCCCATTTGGGATATACGCGATCTATCATTTGATCATATTTGTTCAAGGAGTCAATGTGGTCCAGTCCTGGATGGCAACGGTAGATTTGCCCTATGTCCAGCCAGTATATACGGCACTCTGCGTGGGATCTAATTTCCTCTACCTCTTCTGGACGTTTCAGCACTTTCGGCAATATCGAGTCTGGGTGGAAACAGAATATTCCAATCCAGAAGAAATGGAATTTGGCTGGTACAATCGCTACCTGCTGGTCTTGACTTTGGGCATCAGCCTATCCTGGTTGTTTCAAGGCCTGAACGCCTGGGGATTCACGATTTTTTTTACCCAAAACTGGTGGGAATATTTCTTCTTTGCCATCCTGCTGTATGCCATCAGCATTCCCGGCTTTCACCAGACAGAAGTGGCGCACCTCAATTTTGAGCCCCGGGAACGACCAGACGAATTGGAAACGGACCCCTCGCTAGAGGCCGCCGACCTGCGCAAAGGCAAACAGCAATTGGACACCGCCATGCGGGAAGGGGCCTACTTCCTCAATCCCAAACTCTCCCTGGCAGAGCTTTCCAGAGAAATCGGCATGCCATCGGCCCAGTTGTCTCAAATCATCAATGCCGGTTTTGACAAAAACTTCAATCAGTTTGTGAATACCTACCGGGTAGAAGCCTTTCAGCAGATGGTGATGGATCCCAAACAGGCTCACCTGAGTTTCCTGGCCATCGCCCTGGACTGTGGTTTCAACTCCAAAGCCACTTTCAACCGGGTGTTCAAGCAAATGACCGGACTTTCGCCCCGTGAATATGTACAGCAACAGCGGAGCTCCCCCACTTCGGCGGGGGAGCTATCTTCTCTTTCGGCGATCTGATTCGATCAGTCGGTAAAGAGAACGCGAGCCAAGCGGCGTTTTTTCCGTTTCTGGAACACCAGAATGATCTCGCGAGAATTGGTCTGAATACTCGCTCTTGGAACGGCAAATTGTTCGGCTTCTTTGGTAGAGACCAGCGCCTTCCGTTTATACGTCCCGTCATAATTCAGCGTAACCATCGCGATGACCTGCTTGGCTTTCCCCATCGAAGAAGGCACATAGGTTTCTGCGGCATTTCCTGGCTCTAACGCTAGGTTTTTGATATTATCATTGAAAATGAAGCGCACCTTGCTCCCCGTAACTGCCAGGGCATAGGATAGCAAGTAATTGGAATAACTGGTCCGCTGCTGTTTGGGAATGCGGGTGGCTCGCTCGATATTGCCGTCTGGGGCCATTTGCACCCCGATCAAGTCATTGTGATGAAAAATGGTCCGGGTCTGCCAAGAGCCACCATTGGTACCGTTGGAGACGTAGTAGGAAGAGCTGGTCATGAAGCTGGCCTCCGCCACGAGCATAACCCCGCCGTCTGAGCGCAGAATCATGTCATCGAACTCATAATTGATGAAGGCACGCTTGGCGCGTTTTTCCTCCTTCTTTTCCTGTCGTTTGCTTTTGGGTTTGTCCTTTTTCTTTTGGTTCTCCTCTTCTTCATCGGCAAACAAATCCAGACTCAACTCCTGGCTGCTTTCCCGCAGCATTTCCAAATGGGCTGCGTCTAGCACAAAGGAATATACCCCTTTGATGAATTGGGGTTTTTCTTCTGCATACACGCCTGCACAGATCACATTTCGATCTCGCAAAATCCCGATCTGCATGTCTACAAGGAATTTGCCATCTAGGTTGAGGGTCATCTCCTCTGGTACCCGGTCGCCCGGACGCAACAGCAACAGTTTGTACTGGTAATTCGGCTCTCCCTTCCGGCGCAGCTTGGGCTTCTCGAAATACTCTCGACCCAGGACATATACCTGCCCTTCATTATCTACTCGGAACTGCCCAACCCGGAACAATTCCTCTTCATAGGGCAACTCGAACTCCTGTTCCCATAATTGAGTCAGATCCTCGGTGAGGAGGTGAATCTTGAAGCGCTCTGGAGCATCCGGTTTGTTGGGAAGCTGATAATACAACAACATCTTGCTGGAATCCCGGGACAGTTGGTAATTGAAAGAGACCGCCTTGTCTTTGGGGTAGCCATCAAAACTCACCGTCGTGAGGTCAGTCCCTCTTTCGGGAATGGCGAGCTGTTCGGTGTCGACCTTTCGGGTGTACAGACTGACCGATCGGTTGGTCCAGTCTGAGAAAGAAGAAAAGAGGAACAAATTCCCTTTCAGCATGACTGCGAATTCTGCGTCTTCACTTTTGCGACCATTTTTCAGGCGAATTTCCTCGGTATGGGTGGGGGTCAACTGACGATTGAATTTCCGCAGGTACAAACGCTCCCTGGTCAGATTGGTCATGGGAATCACCCGGCTGAAACCCGACTGGAACACATAATAGCTGTTGGCATCAGAGCCAAGAATATCCGGAGGCCAGGTATTGGATTCGTCTTTGTATTCAGGACCGAGCTGGAGATCGAAGTCTTGGGCAAAAGTCCAAGGACCAGCAACCAGGATGCAAAGGCATCCCAACAAATAGCAACAATATCTCGTGATCATGAATGGAGTGATTGGTTCTTGATCACAAGATAGGAAATGAGAGAGATATCGTACTCTTTGGCCTTTTCTACCCCTTTTTCGCCTCCATCACCCCCCCAGCCATTTTTTGACCTCCTTGGCTTTGTCCCGACTCACAATCACTTCTCCCTCTTGTTCTGGCTGTAGGGACAATTTCAGGCGACCATGGAAATAAGGATGAATGCGCTGGATGGCCGATAATCGGCTGATGTACTGACGATTCAGCCGAAAAAAGACCTCGGGGTCCAATTCCTTGGATAGGGCTTCCAGCTTGAAATCAATGGCAAATCGTTGACCATCCTGCCGCATGAGATAGACCAGTTCATTCGCCGTGAAAAAATAAGCAATCTCGCTTTCCTCGACCGGAATGAGTTGATCGCGATGGCTGACCAAAAAGCGACGTTTGTACGGATCTTCTGGGGCGGCTGTCGGTTGGAGCATGTGGAGTAGGGCCTGCATCTGCTGCTGTTGCTGACCTCCTGCAAAAGCCGCCTTCATCGCCTGATATTTGTCCAGCGCCCGGCGCAAATCGGTAGGTTTGATGGGTTTGAGCAAATAGTCGATGCTCTGTAGTTGAAAGGCCTTGATGGCGTACTCATCATAGGCGGTCGTGAAAATGATTGGACAATTGGGGGGCACCGCTTCGTAGATGTCAAAACTCAAGCCATCCGCCAGTTGGATGTCAGAAAAAATCAGTTCTGGGCCAGGCTGGGTTTGCAACCAGTCGGTGGCTTTGGCAACAGAAGGCAAAACAGTCAGCACCTCTACTTCGGCGGCGACCTTCTCCAAGAGGGCTTTCAAGCGCTCGGCAGCGGGAAATTCATCCTCGATGATGATGGTTTTCATGCGGCAGGTTCCAATAACGGCAATCGAACAGCAAAACGCTTGGGCTCATCTATGATTTCGATGGCTTGAGAAGTGAGCAGCCGATATTGCTCCTGGAGATTCGCCAAACCGAGTCGGGTAGAGGGTACCTTGCCCTGCTTCATTTGTTTGTTGTTCTCGATCCACAACTGCCCGTCCTCTTCCTTGATCCGAATGCTGAGGGGCTGTTCCGCCGAGATAACGTTGTGTTTGAGGGCATTTTCCACCAACAATTGTAGACTCAAAGCTGGAAGTCGTCGTTCTTTTACCGCTGGGGAAAGCTCCTGCTCCAGTTGGACATGATCCTGAAAGCGGACCTGATTCAAATAGAGATAATCCTCCAAAAAGCCTAGTTCGTCCTCCAGTTTCACCGTGGTCCGATCTCGCGTCTCCAAGACGTAGCGGTACACATCTGAAAGCCGGGAGAGATACTCCTGAGCCGGTTCATTTTCCAGGTCGATCAGATAGGCGAGGGTATTGAGACTGTTGAACAAAAAATGAGGGTCTAGCTGCTTTTTGAGGGCTTCGAACTGCGATTGTACCTGAGCCAGGGCCATTTTCTCTTGCTGCCGAATGCTGTCCTTCCATTTCTCAAAGAAAAAGACGCCTTCATAGACCGCCAACATCAATCCCAAGGGAAACAAAGAAGTGACGATGCAGGCCATCCAATCAATCGGAGGCGCACCAGAAGGGTGGAGATTCAAGCTATAGAACAGGATCGCTTCGAGAACCACTTGAATCAAAACGGTGTAGGCAACCGACAGCAAAGCCGAAACCAGCATCCGGGCCATGGTTTGGGAGAATTCCGGGAAGCGGTTGCTCGCCCAGCGGAAAATCAGATGATTCCCTTCCCAAATGCTGATGGTGAAGATGGTGGTGATCATCAGCCCGTGAAGCATACTGCCCCAGCCGTGCTGGATCGTTTCTCCGTGAAAGACATAGAAGGAGACAGCAATGACGGGAGGATAACCAAAAATGCGGAGCCACTTACCAGTCATGATGGATAGAATTGAGAGAAAACAAATTCGAGAGATAATGGGAGGATTCCTAATCAACGACCGCCTACGGGCAATCCGCTGGGAACTGATTGCGGTACACTGAGATCTTTGGGTTCATCGGTCATACTTTCCATAAAAGCGATGATCTGGGCCCGGCGACGATTGCTCATGCCAGTCAAGTCTTGGAACTCTTGCGCCAGTTCTCCATCGGTTACTTCGGGATGAAGAGATTCCTGATCGTTGTAAAATTGCATGACTTCTTCCAGGGTAGCCTGGGTGCCGTTGTGCATATATGGCGCGGTCAAGGCGATATTTCTCAGCGTAGGCGTCCGAAACTGATCCTGCCCATTGCCACGGTCTAACTGAGTCAGATCGGGATGTTCTGCGACTCCCAAGACATGCAAGCGATAATCAGACAGCATCGGTCCTCCATGACACGCGATACAACCCCGCGACACAAATTGGTTCATGCCTTCGATTTCGTCCGCTTCCAAAGCGGTACTGTTGCCGCGCAGGTATTGGTCAAAGCGACTGTTGGGAGCGATCAGGCTGCGCTGATAGGCGGCGAGAGCTTTGCCCAGCAAGGCTTCGGAAATCGGTCCTTCGTTGGGAAAAGCCGCCAAAAATCCGGCTTCGTATTCTGTATTGCCTTGCAAACGAGCTACTACGCTATCTAGCGCTACTGCTTCCGAAAAGGCGTCTCCCCGCATCTCTTCATGGGCCTTGATCGGCTCCAGGGCCTGTTGTTCCAAGCTGCGGACTCGGTTGTCCCAAAACATCGGTGCCTGGGCTGCTTCGTAGAATTCCCCGCTCACCAGCCCATTGAACGCCACATTGATCAGGCTGGGTGCATTGCGACGAACCACCGGAATCCGACCGCCACTCTTGTCCTGACGATTTGGCCCCAATCCTTCCGCTCCTACCCCCAAAGAGAGTTCCCGTCCATCTGCGAACCCAAATTGAGGATGGTGACAGGAAGCACAAGAAACGTCTTTTTCCCCCGACAAAATGGGATCGTAAAACAGCAGCTTGCCGAGGGCAACTTTTTCGGGAGTCATCGGGTT
>JBCCCJ010000354.1:0-6115 GCA_039033615.1 Bacteroidota bacterium | reverse complement strand
TTGGATTCCTCCCCCCTTTTCCGTAAAATTGTATGCAAGCATACTATTTTTTAGGTGCTGCGATTTTCTACTCTCTTTTTGAATGTTTCACTGTGGAAGTCAAGATCAAAGAAAAAAAGCGGGCTGTCTGCTTTGACATCAAGGTTGCTTGGCTGGCCATCGCCCGAATGTACAACGGCATCGCAAAGGAGCACGACATCACCACCAACATTGGCTTTGTCCTGCTGCACATAGATGACGAAAACGGGACCCCGGCCACCAAGATCGCGCCGCTCATGGGCATGGAGCCCCGGAGTTTGACCCGAACCCTGGCCCGATTGGAAGAACGAAAGCTCATCCATCGCGTGCCGGACAAACATGACCGCCGAATGGTGCGCATCTTCTTAACGGATGAAGGCCAAGCGGCCAAAGCGCAAACCAAGGAGGTCGTCATCGGGTTCAACAAACAGCTCTATACCACCTTCAACAATGAGCAGTTGGAGTGCTTTTTTACGGTCTTAGACACCATCCACGAACTTATTACCGATTCCAACAACGTTTCCAACCATGCAGGTAGTTGAAACCCCCACCCCCTCCACCTCCAACACCTGGCACCGTAGCATCCAAAAAGTTGCGGTCCTGGGATCGGGAGTCATGGGCTCCCGCATTGCCTGCCACTTCGCCAATATCGGCGTAGAGGTACTGCTACTGGACATTGTCCCTCGCGAACTCACTCCCAAAGAAGAAGCCAAAGGCCTCACCCTCGAACACCCGGCGGTGCGCAACCGACTGGTCAATGACGCCCTCAAAGCGGCGGTCAAAGGTCGTCCGGCTCCTTTGTATGTCAAGGACTCCGCCAAGTTGATCACCACCGGTAACTTCACCGATGATTTTGCCAAGATCGCGGACTGTGATCTGATCCTCGAAGCGGTGGTCGAGCGCCTGGACATCAAGCAAAAAGTATTCGCTCAAGTAGAGGAATACCGCAAAGAGGGTAGCATTGTGGCTACCAACACTTCTGGGATTCCCATCCACATGATTGCAGAAGGTCGCTCTGAAGCCTTCCGCAAACACCTGGTGGGCACCCACTTTTTCAATCCTCCCCGTTACCTCCGTTTGTTGGAGATCATTCCTGGTCCGGACACCGATCCTGGGCTGGTGGATTTCCTGATGCACTACGGAGATTTGTACCTGGGAAAGCAGACCGTGCTCTGTAAGGACACCCCCGCTTTCATTGCCAACCGGATTGGGATTTACGCAATGGCCAAGATCTTCCAATTGGTGGGAGAAATGGGCTTGACCATCGAAGAGGTAGACAAACTCACCGGTCCTGTTTCTGGTAAGCCCAAAACGGGCACCTTCCGCCTGAGCGACCTGGTCGGATTGGACACCACCGTGCACGTTCTCAATGGCATTCGCAACAATTGTCCGGAGGATGAGGAGAAAGACCGCTTCGTGGCACCTGAGTACGTAGCGAAGATGGTGGAGAATAAATGGTTGGGAGACAAAACCAAGCAAGGCTTCTATAAAAAGACCAAAGACGAGAAAGGCAAGCGTAAAATCTTGTCGTTGGATCTGAATACCTTGGAATATCGCGAGAAAGCGAAAGTTGATATTCCTAGCATCAAACTGGCGGGCAAGAGCAGCAAATTGGCCAAGCGGTTGAATACCTTATTTGCTGCGGAAGACAAAGGCGGCGAATTCATCCGTCGTTCTTCGCTGGGGGTCTGGGCCTACGTATCCAATCGCATTCCTGAGATTGCAGATGGTTTGTACCAGATCGACGATGCAGTTACGGCTGGATTTGGCTGGGACAAAGGGCCCTTTGCGACCTGGGACATGGTGGGCGTGGCGCGTACCATGGAGATGTTCGCTTCTGAAGGCGTAGCACCTGCCGCCTGGGTCCAAGAAATGTTGGATGCTGGCTGTGAGACCTTTTATAAAGTCGAAGGCGGGGTTCGCAAATATTATGATGCCGCTTCCCAATCCTACCAGCCCATTCCTGGCGCGGAATCCTTCATTCTGCTGGAGACTGTCAAGGAAAACAATGTGGTGTGGAGCAGCAGCGAAGCTTCGGTCATTGACCTGGGAGACGGCGTCCTGAACGTGGAATTCCACTCCAAAATGAACGCCATCGGCGAGGGCAACATCCGCTCCATTCACGAGGCGATCGACTACGCAGAGAACCACAACTACAACGGAGTGGTGATCGCGAACGAAGGGGAAAACTTCTCCGTTGGCGCCAACATCATGTTGATGGTGATGATGGCTGCGCAAAAGCAGTGGGATCAGTTGGAAGCTTCAGTGAAAGCCTTTCAGGATACCTCCATGCGGATTCGGACCTCTGCCATTCCCGTGGTGGTAGCCCCTCACGGCATGGCCTTAGGTGGCGGGTGTGAATTTTCCATGCACGCGGACAAGGTAGTCGCGAGTGCGGAGACCTATATTGGCTTGGTCGAAGTAGGCGTAGGCATCTTGCCTGGCGGTGCTGGCACCAAGGAAATGGCCCTCCGGGCAGCCGACAAATACAGTCAATCTGGCGTCTTGGGCATTCAGGTGATCCAGGATGCCTTGATGGCAATCGCAACGGCCAAGGTGGCAACTTCGGCCGAAGAAGCGCGGACTATGGGCATCCTTCGTCCTACCGACCGCGTGGTCCTGAACCGCGACCGTCGCATCAAAGAAGCCAAGGAAGCGGTATTGGAAATGGCAGAAGCGGGCTACACCCCAGTAGCGCCTCGCACCGACATTCCGGTGCTGGGCCGCAATGCCTTGAGTACGCTCTATGCTGGCATCGCTGGCATGCAGTATGGACATTATGCGTCTGAGCACGACGCCAAGATTGCCCGCAAGGTCGCGTATGTGCTTTGTGGGGGCGACATCAGTGCTGAAGGAACCATGGTTAGCGAGCAATACCTGATCGACCTGGAGCGCGAAGCCTTCATGAGTTTGGCGGCAGAGCCTTTGACCCTGGCTCGGATGCAGCACATGTTACAAACGAGCAAACCACTCCGGAATTAGGATTCGCTCCACAACTAGTTGTTTTCTTTTTCTTTCCAACCAACAACAAAAATCAAATGGAAGCATATATCGTAGCTGGCAAGCGTACTGCCGTCGGCAAAGCCAATCGAGGCGGCTTCAAAGCCTATCGTCCGGATGATCTGGGAGCAGAAGTGGTCAAATCTTTGGTCGCAAGTGTTCCAGAACTGGATCCGACTCGCATCGACGACCTGATCTGTGGCTGTGCGATTCCCGAAGCAGAGCAAGGCATGCAGGTAGGCCGGATGATCGCGCTGATGGCTCTCCCGATGAATGTCTCTGGGGTAACGGTGAACCGCTACTGTGGTTCCGGCTTGGAAACCATCGCTTTGGGCGTAGCCAAGATCAAGGCAGGCATGGCGGACTGTATCGTGGCCGGTGGCATCGAGAGCATGTCCATGTTGCCGATGATGGGACACAAGCCTTCCCTGAATTACAAAGTAGCGACCGAGCATCCCGATTGGTACCTCGGCATGGGATTGACTGCGGAAGAGGTGTCCGTGGATTACCAGATCAGCCGGGAGGACATGGATGAATTTTCCTACCACTCCCACCAAAAGGCTTTGGCCGCGATTCAGAAAGGCGCGTTCAAAAATCAGATCGTGCCTATCGAGGTGGAAGACGTCTACATCGACGCGGAAGGGCGTCGTGCCAGCAAGAAATACGTGGTCGATACCGACGAAGGGCCTCGCGCGGATACGAGCGTAGCTGCCCTCGGCAAATTGCGTCCGGTCTTCCGTAATAATGGAACCGTTACGGCAGGGAACTCTTCGCAGACCAGTGATGGGGCCGCCTTCGTGATGATCATGTCTGAGCGTATGGTCAAGGAGTTGGGCGTAACTCCACTCGCGCGCATGGCAGGATATGCTACGGAAGGCATCGATCCTCGCATCATGGGCATGGGGCCGATCGTGGCCGTTCCCAAAGTGCTCAAGCAGACGGGGCTCAACCTGAACGACATTCAGCAAGTAGAGCTGAACGAAGCCTTTGCCGCGCAGTCTCTGGCGGTGATTCGCGAGCTTGAGCTAAACCCCGAATTGGTCAACGTCAACGGTGGTGCCATCGCCCTTGGACACCCACTGGGTTGTACCGGAGGAAAGCTCACCGTACAACTGATCAACGAAATGCAAAGTCGCCAGCAGAAATACGGCATGGTCACCGCCTGTGTAGGAGGAGGTCAGGGCGTGGCTGGGGTATTTGAAGTGTTCGGGAATTAGTCGATTGGGGAATTAGTCGATTGGGGAACTAGGGAACTAGGGAACTAGGGAACTAGGGAACTAGTCAATTCGGGAACCAGTGAACTCGTAAACCAATTCACGAATAAACCAATTCACTAGCTGACAAGTCCACCAACTGACAAAAAAGCCGCAAGGGATCTTGCGGCTTTTTCTCATTTCAAGATGTGAATCAAACCTATGACATCTTGAATAATTTGAAATTTTCAAGTAAGATGTTGAATTTTTTTTAGGAAAAGGGGGCAACTCTTAGTAATTTATAATCGTATTAATAAATACAATTATTTACCAATCAGTTGCTAATTATGAAAGGCAGAATTTCTATGCCCAAGCATTCGGGTGTGCGCAATGCGAAACATCGTACCCACCACACGAACCAAAAGCTCCAAACTCAAGGGAATACCACCCGAGCTCATAACAAACTGCTAGAGCAGCTATTGCGCGAGTAAAAGTAGCCTCTTCTTACAAGATTCCGGTCCTGACTATGAAATGGTTCAGGGCCTTATTTTTTGTCTTTTTCTTACGATAAATGGGAGAAAATTCATCACGTTGGGAACAGAGGGGTTTTGCTCCCCTTTTCCCAGGAACGCTGTTGAAGACGCCATCAAGATGGGCCTGCTACTAGGTTTTCAGTAGCGAAATATGACGTACCCCCATTTTCCAAAGGATATATCCCCTTGCTTTAATCCGTAGCAGCTAAAAAGACCGGCGCGATTTGAGGCAACACGGGCCGTACAGGCTCCCGAAAGCGAGGCGGAATCCCCATGGATTCATAAATGACTTGATGAATGCGCTGCCGAACCCGCAATTCATTGATGCGGTAATTTTTCACGCTGGGATGAATCCGGTTGGAGAGGAAGACATACACCAGATCATGTTCAGGATCTACCCACACACAGGTTCCCGTAAACCCCGTATGACCATAGCTCTCTGCGGGAGCACTTTGGGCCACGATGTAATCGCTGTTCCGGGGAGGTTTGTCGAAGCCGAAGCCCCGATGCCCTCGCTGCCGTTGGGTGAATAGCTGTACGGTGGAATCTGCCAAGTAGCGGCGCCCCCCATATTCACCGCCATTGAGCAGCATTTGGAATAAAATCGCCAAATCGTTGGCATTGGAAAAGAGACCGGCATTGCCAGAAACTCCGCCCAACAAAGCCGCAGTGGGATCGTGAACCGTCCCACATAACAATTGCCCACGCCAGCGATCACTGGCCGTTGGTACGAGTCGGTCTTCTTCAAATAGCTCTCGCGGATTGTAACAAATGGTCTGCAAGCCCAGCGGCTGATAAAAACGCTCAGTTACATACCCATCAATCGGACGTTGGTTGATCGAATCAATGGCGCGTTGCATCAAAATCATGTTGACGCAACTGTAGCGATAGCCCAGGGTATCTCTGCGCAGGCTTTTGGTGACATTCCAGATGCTGTCGAGGTAGGTTTCTTGTAGGTACAATTCTTCCGCCACCGGAATGGAGTAGCGATCATCATAAGAAGCTGCATAGAGATGGCGAGACCCATAGTACTGATAGGGTTCAATCGGTAAACTGGCCTGTAATCCAGAAGTATGGGTCAGCAAATCCCCCATCGAAATATCGAATACCGAGCTATGACGAGGTACCCGCTCCGGATAGACCCATCTGCTCACCAACTCAAAGGTGTCTGCTTGCGTAAGGCTATCTTCTACCAATGTCAAGGAAGTACCCAAACTGTCGTCTTGTACCTGGATGGCTGGTAGGCTGTCGTATTTGACGAATCAATGATCCCAATCACCGGAGTTGATCGAGGAACTATGAAGTTCTTCCCTGCTCGAGTTCCTCAATGTTTGTCAAGGGAACTTACGCCTTACCTGAACGGTCAAGCAT
>JBCCCJ010000353.1:0-6151 GCA_039033615.1 Bacteroidota bacterium | reverse complement strand
CTCGGAGAGTTGAAAGACTTCGAAGCCGGGCGGCAATCCGACCTGTACAATCCCGTGCTGGGAGACTTTACCGCCAAGCAGCTGAGTAAAAATGCGACCGGCTACATTTCCAGGATTTTGATCCAGGAAATTGTAGAACGGACCATTACGAAAAAGGCCGCTGCCTTGATTCCTGGTTTGGGCATTGTCTTCTCTGCAGGCTTCAATTATGTCTATCTTCAGGATGTAGGCGAAGCAGCTTTCATGATCTATCGGGAGCGATTCCTCTTAGATAAGAAAGGCCGCAAGCGTACCATTACGGTAGATATTGAATAGGATTTCTTCCAAAAGAAAAACCTCAGCCGAGAAAGGAACTCCTTTCTCGGCTATCTTTTTTTCGGTAGCTTTGTACAGACACTTTAAGGGGTGTCCTGCTTTTGGCAGGGCTGAGATCATACCCTCAATACCTGATGCAGTTCATACTGCCGAAGGGAAAAGTAACCACCTATCATTGGTTCGGATACTCCTAAAAGTCAGGTTGCCTTGCGGCAAGCGATTGCTATTATTTCTACATCTAACCCGAATTCAATGAAAAAAGCGGACCGAATTCCCCAAGCTGAGGTGATCACCCGTGATCCTTTTCCGGCTTCTCGAAAGGTATATGTCAAAGGCCAGATCCACGACATTGAGGTGGCCATGCGGGAAATCAGCTTGACGGACACCCATGATCGACTAACCGGCAAGAAAACTCCAAATCCTTCGGTTACGGTCTATGATACCAGCGGCCCTTATACCGATCTCCAGGTGGAAATAGATGTCCGAAAAGGACTCCCCAAACTGCGGGAAAGCTGGGTACGGGAGAGAGGAGACGTACAAGAGTTGGCGGGAATCTCGTCCGAATATGGCCAACAACGACTCGCAAATGCGGAATTGGATGCCCTTCGTTTTGAGCATCTAAAGAACCCACTCCGGGCAAAAGAGGGGCAGAATGTCACCCAGATGCACTACGCCCGCAAGGGGATCATTACCCCAGAAATGGAGTACATCGCCATCCGCGAAAACCAGCGTTTGGAAGAGATGCGCGATGGAAGCGAGATGTGGCAGCAACATCCCGGCAATAGCTTTGGCGCAAACACGCCCGAATTGATTACCCCGGAATTCGTGCGTCAGGAAGTCGCCATGGGACGGGCCATCATTCCGGCCAACATCAATCACCCAGAAAGCGAGCCCATGATCATTGGCCGGAATTTTCTGGTAAAGATCAACGCCAACATTGGTAACTCTGCAGTAACTTCCAGCATTGAAGAGGAGGTGGAAAAGGCGGTCTGGGCTTGTCATTGGGGAGCGGATACCATCATGGACCTCTCCACTGGAAAGAACATCCATGAAACCAGAGAATGGATCATTCGCAACTCTCCGGTCCCCATCGGGACGGTTCCGATTTATCAGGCGCTAGAAAAAGTCAATGGCAAAGCAGAAGACCTTACCTGGGAAATCTTCCGAGACACCCTGATTGAGCAAGCCGAGCAAGGCGTAGATTATTTCACCATCCACGCTGGAGTCCGCTTGGCCTACATTCCGCTGACTGCCAACCGGGTAACGGGGATTGTGTCTCGTGGAGGCTCTATTTTGGCCAAATGGTGTTTGGCTCACCACAAAGAAAACTTCCTCTACACCCATTTTGAGGACATCTGCGAAATCATGAAAGCCTATGATGTTTCCTTCTCGCTAGGAGATGGGCTTCGTCCGGGTTCTCTGGCAGACGCCAATGACCGGGCTCAGTTTGCAGAATTGGAGACCTTGGGCGAGTTGACCAAGATTGCTTGGAAACATGATGTCCAAACCATGATCGAAGGACCTGGTCATGTGCCCATGCAGATGATTAAGGTGAACATGGAGGAGCAATTGAAACATTGCCAGGAAGCTCCTTTTTATACCCTTGGGCCTTTGACGACGGATATCGCTCCGGGCTATGATCACATCACTTCCGGGATTGGAGCGGCGATGATTGGGTGGTTTGGTACGGCAATGTTGTGTTACGTAACTCCCAAAGAGCATCTGGGCTTGCCAAATAAGCAGGATGTAAAAGACGGCGTGATCACCTATAAGATCGCTGCTCATGCTGCAGATCTGGCGAAAGGGCACCCCGGTTCTCAATATCGCGACAATGCACTCAGCAAAGCCCGGTTTGAGTTTCGGTGGGAAGATCAGTTCAATTTGGCGCTTGATCCCGATACGGCGAGGGCCTATCACGATGAAACCCTACCGGCAGAAGGAGCCAAGATCGCCCACTTCTGTTCGATGTGCGGACCTCACTTTTGCTCGATGAAAATCACCCAAGATGTGCGGAAATATGCGCAAGAAAAGGGAATGCTAGAGGGAGCAGCCATACAGCAAGGAATGGAAGAGAAGGCCAAGGAATTTGTAGAGAAAGGTAGCGAGCTGTATTTGTAAGCCTGCCTGGAATAAGAAAAGCTCTCCACAATCTAAATCATGATTGTGGAGAGCTTATATGTTGCCTGATAAACCCTAATTCATCGCCTCCTTTGGATTGATGGCAGAAAGTTGTTTGGCGAGCCAATACGCCCAGACGATCAACCCAACCTGGATCGGGGCTCGAATGATAGCCGCTACTCGACTACCAATGGCGGGATTTTCTCGAAAAATGTCCCAAATGTGGATGGGGAGGAAAATAATCATGAGACCCACCAGGCCCCAGGCCACCCTTCGGTTGTAGTAGGGAATCAACAATCCGATGCCAAGCAAGATCTCTCCTACTGCCGCCCCATAATTGGCAAGGACTTTGGGAATCCAGCGGGGAATGAAGGGATCATAGAACTCTGGAGATACAAAGTGCATGATTCCTCCCAATAGAAGAATCGCTGACCAGAGATAGGTAGAGATGCGAATAGAAGGTTTCATGGGTTTCAAAAGTTTGTGTTAGGTTCAGAAATAACCAACGGTTGAATCCAAATGTTTCGGTAGAGGACGTCATGACCCTCTGCTTGGAGTTTCAGGCCTCCAGGACGATTGGTGATGCCTTTTCCATCGTCATTTCCCCCGTCTAACCCAGAATTGGGACCACCCCAGACTTTCTGGATGGCGTGATTTTCATGGGCTTTCTGCCCATTGAAATAGACCGTCGCTAGAGCGGCTTCGCTTCTTGTTTCGCCTTCAAAACGGGCCGCTCGAAAGACCACATCATACGCATTCCACTTTCCTAAGCCGTTGTAGGCATGGTATGGAGAAGGGCTTTCATTGATGATCGCTCCCAGGCCATGCTCGGTCGAGTCTCCATCAAGCACCTGAATTTCATAGCGATTCTGGAGGTACACCCCAGAATTCCCGCCTTCGTTGGCAATGAGAAATTCGATGTGGAGGCGGAAGTCTTCGAACTTTTCCTTGGTGACGATGTCCGCGCTGCCGTATATGCCACCTGCGGCGGTGGGATCATTGGTGTTGAGCACTTGGCCTTCCGCCACTGGGTCCTCTACTAAAAACCATTTGATTGGCGGCTTTGCTGCGAGGCGAGGGCCAGCCCAATATTCCCACAAGGAATCCAACATGGTGCGACTCCCGTCAAACAAGACATGAGCGTACGCAGGGGGGGCAATGCCTACTCCGGTTTGGGTCTCGAAATCAAGAGAAATGACAGGACTTGGATCTTGTTCAGGGGGAGTGGACTCCGAAGAGGAGGAACTGCTTTGGCAAGCCGCCAAAACCAGAAGAGAGAGGATCATACCTCCAATGTAGCGTAGTGTCATGTGTTCAAGCGATTGAGGGTTTCGCCTGAAAGTAGGACTTTTCTTCGGTCCCTACAATTGTTGGTTTGAGACCAACTCTGGTTCCCCCTTCCGATGAATGAGATCCTGCAAGACTTCAAGGTAGGGCTGAGCCGTTACTTTGGCTTTGAGCCAAGCATGAAAGGTGACCTCTTGAGGATCTTCTGCTTCCATGCTACTGAAGGTGAATGCGGAGCGGATTTTTTGATAAAAACTTGGCGTGATGACCTTTTCTGGATGACGGAGCATGCGTTTGAGGAAGCCCAGATAGGTTGCGGCTCGACTGTATTCCATCCGCTGAAAAAAGGAGCGATAGCTGCGTTCTAGGCTGCGGAGGCGGTTGCAGGCCAGATCAAAATGTCCCAGATCAATTTGAAACATGATTTCCGAGAGCATGCGTTTGACCACCCATTCCCGGCCCATTTGTTTTTCCATCCATTTGTCGGAATGAGAAAAGCCCAGGGAGGTCTGCACCACCGCAGAATATTTCCCCAATTGGTAATAGGCCACGCACAAACTAAACCGAGCATTGAGGGCATCCTTGGTAGAAAGGCGATACTTCCCGCTATTGAGGAGTTCTTCCAACAAATCAATGCTTTCTGGCAGGCGATTCAGAAAGGAACAATTGGCCGCCAGGAGCATGGCATAGCGGGGGTAAAATTTGGAGAAATGGCTTTTCTGGTGGGCTAGCAAGGCCGTTTCCATTTTGGTCAGATAGGCCACCGACTCCTGGAATTTTTTATTTCGATACAATACATGCGCGATCATGTAGAGCAATTGGATCTGATACTCATGATGGGCTTTGGCAAAACCGTGTTCTGCTTCCATCTGTTGGTACATACCGATCACATAGGGCTCAAAATTGAGATAATCCTTTTTGGCGACCACAGCAGATCGGGTGATGAACATCAAGTGATAGAGCAGTCGCGGATGGGAATGAACGGCTTCAGTCAGTTGGTAGGTTTCCAACACCTGCTGAACATGGACCTCAAAATCCAGAGAGTGCCCCTGTTGCTTCGCTTCGGTCAATTGCTGGGAGATGACTCGATAAGCGATTCTTGCGCGCTCGTCTTCATCTGCGCGTTGTCGATTCAGCTTCCGTTTTTCCAGAATGCCCGCCAAAGCAGGCGCAAATTCACTGCTGGCTTGCTCGATCTGGACATTATATATGGCGTGAAGCAAATCGAATTGCTCGTGGTTGGCGGCCAGTTTCTCCGCCTTACGAATGGTTTCCCACGCCAATCTCGGTGCATGATGATCAAACAGATGATTCGCCAGGGAAATCAAGCTCATGATCTGAGAAGAAGAGGTGGGTTCTACTTCCCTGCGCTTCAGAAAAATGAAATCACTGACCTGCTTGATCAACCGCTTCCTAAGGGCATGATACGCTACTTGATTGGGATTCTCAGGGTATAGGCGAGCCGTCATTTCCTCAGAACTCCACTCCTTCTCCTGGAGCAACAAGTCGAGCAATTCCAGATCTTTGCGGGAATCACTGGGCTTTTGGCGTTGAATAAATTGCTGTAAATCCCGGTGGTCCTGTACCGATAAGGTCTGAAGAATGATGCGTAGTTTATCCATAAGTTAGCAGTGCTTGGAATTTGGGTGTACTGATTTGTTGGGTGAAAGGTTGAGAATGCGAAACAGGCCCGTCAGGAATCACCGGCGATCAAAAGTCTCCGGAAGGAGCAAAAGTCCGTTTTTCAAAAATCTGGTATCAACTCTCTTGCGGCGATTCCGTCCAATCGGTTATGCAACCCCATCTTCCTATTTTCACACGCTAATCCTCATTGACGTATGCGCTATTTCTTGTTGTTTGTTTTGCTTGCCAGCCTGACAGTCGCCTGTGAATCAGTCGTCTTTACCGAAACGCAGCCACAGGGCATTGCTCCCCAGTCTCAATTCCCCCAGGCTTTGCTCGGGGTGTATGTCGCAGACAAAGACACCCTCTACCTGGAGGCAGATGGATACCGAGTAACGGATGAAACTACTCGAAGGATCGCTCTCAACGAGCTGGATTCCGCGGAATTTCACATAAACAGCAATGGGGATATCAATCCCTTACAACTCAAGGGAGTTCGCAATTTTCACATTGCTACCGAAAATGACACCTTGATTTACCAAAGCAAGCGTTGGGAGGAAACCCGACTTTCAGACAGTTTGAAACTGACCAGCTGGAAAGGTTACCACTTTCTCAATACCCAGACCGATGACGGTTGGGAGGTGTATCTGATGAAGGTGCAGCCGAATGGGGATCTGTTTGTCAGGGGAATTGATGCGGAGGACGAAGTGAGCTTGCTCCAGCAAACCATGGAGGTGGACACGGTGTATGAAGCAGACAGCGAATCCATAGACCATCTTCTGGTAACTCCCAGTAAAAAACAGTTGTT
>JBCCCJ010000352.1:0-6156 GCA_039033615.1 Bacteroidota bacterium | reverse complement strand
GGTTTCCGCAGACCCTTTCACCCGCGCACACGGCCGGCCATCAGCGGCAGCTCCCACACCAGTGGCGCACCACAGAGAACAGGTTTTCACACAGACCCAAACACGGAAGGAAGCAAAAAATCTGAGTTTGGCGGGTCGAAGATCCCGACTCTCGGGGCCAAGCGAAGGTTTTTCAATGCTGATCATAGATGCCGATTCATCGGTAGATGTGGAAAAAGACACAGCAAGCACCCAGCAATCGGTAGTTGACAGAGCACCAACCCCGAGGCTATTCTACTACTCGCAACACCCCGCGCATCAGTTGAGAATGCCCAGGGAAGGTGCAGACAAAGGGATAGGTGCCAGGCGTGGTCGGTGCGTAGAGGTAAATCGTCTCGGAACCACCTGGTTGGACCAAGCCTGTATGATAGAGCACCTGCTCAGAATTTGGGACGTAGCCCATAGATTCTCCTTTCAAGCCGAGCGTCAAAGCGGCTTCTCCGATGGCATTGGCTTTGCCAGGCTGGACCAGCACCAAGTTGTGCAGCATATCATCCCGGTTCACGAAGGTCCATTTGATTCGGCTTCCAGCCTTGACGGTCATGTCGGTGCGGTCGTATTTCAAGCCTGGTTCAGTACCCAAGGTGATGGAGACATCCACTTTTTCCCAGTTTGCGGGCCGTTGATTGACGCGCTTGCCAGGAAGCGGCATCAGGGAACTAGCGGCAGCACTCGAACCACCCGCTTGGGCGTCGGGAGAAACCAAGCCTGCGGTAGCCGAAGCCATCGCGCTGTGATCATGCTTCATCGTTGCCCCTGTGGGTTTGGATCGAGCGGGCAGGTCGAGCTTTTCGCCTTCTGGGGTATAATTCAGGGTGTAGTAGCCATAATTGTGGAGCAAGGGATGGCCGTCGGTATAGTTCCGCACCCCAGGAGCCTTGATTTCATAGATGTATTTTTCGCGCATGCGTTCATCCAGGACGATTCGCGCTTTCATCCCATCTCGGCTGACTTCTACCCCGCGAATCCATTCGGATCGGTCGTTGACGATGGGGCTACCATAGACTGGATGATATTTGTAGGTGAAACTGGTCACTTCATAGTGATCGGGATTGCTGGCGGTTTCTTTGTCGACGGGCTGGGTAAATTCGATTTCAAAGCCGTCGGGCCGGGCCTCAATGGTCTTCATCTCGAAGGGCATCTTTCCCGTCCAGATCAGTCGCTGCAAGCCTTGGTCTTTGCTACCAAGGGAACCCCAACCTCGATTGGTTTGCCCCAAAAACAGAGAGCCGTCTTTGCCCCAGCAAATCCGCAAAATGCCAGATTGGAAGTTCTCCCGAAACGGAAAGACCACTCCTTGGTACTCGCCTTTGACTTTTTCCATCACGACCCGCATCAATTTGGCTTGTCCCTGATCTCCGATGAAGACTTGTCCGCTGAATGGACCAAACGCACCGTCAGTCGTGTCTTCCAGCAACTCAGCCAGTGAGATGCCCAAAATACCGTGGGGAACCCAGACGGCGGGCAATTTGATGCCAGGTACTTCTTCGGCCACTTCGAGTAGGGGCTGAGGTGTTTCGTCTTCGATGTTTTCGGGCTTGATGGCTTGTCCGGGAGGAGAAAAGCGAGGGTCCGCGACTGCATAAAGGGTTTCGGTGGTGAGTTCCACGGGACTTTTCGGGTGATCAGCCCAGCGCAAGCCCGCTGGATGCCCGGTGAAATCTCCTTTTTCTACGTGTACGATGCCCCCAGAGCCAATCCAATCCCCCTGGTTGTCGGCATAAAAGAATTCTCCGTCGATCACCCCAAGTCCCGCTGGAGAACGCATCCCGGTCGCCCAAGGCTCCATTTCGCCCTCGGGCGTGATTTTGAGGGTCCAGCCGCGCCAGGGTACTCGACTTTCGCCCCGCCACCATTCCCGATCCCCAAATGCGACATTTCCAGTGACGATGAAATTGCCTTCCGCATCTATTTTGGGGCCATAGGAATATTCGTGGTAATGACCAGAAATCGGCCAGACGTAAATGGCTTCGTATTCATCCGCATAGCCGTCGCCATTGTTGTCCTTGAGGCGGGTCAATTCCCCCCGTTGGGCGCAGACGAGATCGCCATCTACGTAGGCCAGGCCCAGAATTTCGTGCAGCCCACTGGCAAATTTGCGGTAGCGAGGGCTGCTGCCATTTTCCATGTAGGGGTTGTCGATGATGAATACATCACCTCGCCGGGTGCTGACTGCCAGACTGCCATTGGGAAGGGTGCAAACCCCACCCGCTTCAATCAACACGTCTTCCGGGACTGGGAGGGTGATGATTTGGTAATAATCGGCTTCGCTAGGCGGAACGGCGGCTTCTTGCGCGAACAGCAAACTGCCGCTCAGCCACCAACTGAGGAAGAAAATCGTAAGGCTAGAAGGAGAAATAGACATGGGGTTCAAGTTGGAGAAGATGAGGGAGAAACGGCTGGCGATTACCAGAGGAGATCATAGGTGAGCGGTTTGCCCGCTTGTACCGGGAGGAGGAGGGCCTGTCGACCATCTGGCAGGGTATGCAGCTTGGGGGCAGTTTCTGCATGGACGTAGTACTGTTCATCTACCAGATAGCGGGACTTGCCGACTTTGGTAATTGCTTGCCCCATTGCCAGACAAAACATCACCTTTTTCTCCCCGCTCCCTGCGAAGGTCAAGGTCCGCTGCAAGGAGGTGCGGTCGGAGTTGGGCGTCAATTGATCCTCGACTGACCAGCCGAAGGCCTCATAGGTAAAGGTAGGTCGATTGTGTTCATCTACCCGATACGAGCGGTAGCGGTATTGATCTGGTCCAAATTCTGAAGTGAGGGTTCCATCTGCCTGGGACTGCATCATTTGAACGTCGGGGGTCAGTCGTACCAACACGCCCATCGGCCTCGACACCCCATTGCCTCGATTGTTCCACATGGGCGTCATATTGAGGAATTCTCCCCGCCATACCTGCACCAAACTTCCCTGATTGAGATCAAAGGTATAATGAATGCCGCTCGGGTCACCGACGTTGATGGCATTGGTGATTTTTTTGGCCTGTGCCATGTGGGGCATGCGAAAATCTACAAAACTCCGCATCAGTCGGGTTTCTCCCGTTGGGTAGGCAAAAATCGGATCGGTGGGATTGCTCATCAGGGCCGAACTTGCATAATGAAGGTCAACGGGCCGAAAATTGTTCCCTTCCACGGAAAGCCCCAGTTGAGATTGCCGCCAGACTTCGGTTTTGGTGTACGCCAGGCGAAAAGGAACCTTCCCAGCTGGCAGGGGGTGTAATTTGCGGGCAGTCCTGCTATAAATGCTCAGGACAGAGGTACCATCTAGCCACAACTCGGCATTCCCCTGGCAATTCAATTCAAACAAATAGTCTCCAGCTGCTGCTACCTCCAACTCGCCTTCAAACAAAATGGCGTATTCATTGTCCGCCCCGGCTACGTTCCAACTGATGAGCTGATCGCTGCCACGCAGGTCCGGGCTGATCTGAGACCAGTCCTCGATCATGCTGCTTTGCTGGCGTTTGACCTGATATTGCAAGTCGGTCAATTGCACGGGCTGCCCATCAAAGCTGCGGTAGCGAATGTTTCGGAAGGCCACGGGGCCATGATCGCCCTGAATCACCAGCGGGCCTTTGGAAGCTTCCTTTCCGCCCCCGACATAAGCGCCTCGGGTAGGTCCGGTCAGTTCGACATTCTGGTGGATGGGGACTCCATTGAGTTCGATGAAGATGATGCGCGCGTTGCTGATTTTTTGCTGGTTGGCATCAAAGCGGGGAGCCTGAAAGGAGATGCGCAGGTGTTGCCAAATGCCAGGCGCCTTCGCGGCATTCAGGAGGGGAGCCGTCCCTTCAAAACCTTGTTGGCCATCCGGTTGCGTATCATCCCAGCGTTGGTAAATTCCCCCCATGTCGCCGAAGGTGGGCCGCTTTTTCCCCCAACTGTCTAGGAGCTGAATTTCGTACCTCCCTTGGAGAAAAAGGCCGGAATTGCTATTGGTAGGGAGCATCACTTCTAGCTCCAGATCCAGGTCGCCGTGTTCCCATTGGGTGAACAACTGGGCTTGCTGATCGTCCTTGGGTTGGTTCACCAATATGCCCGTTCCTGCTTGGGAGATGAGGGTTTTGGCTTGATCAAAGGGCGCCTGCACTGCCCCTGCGACTTGCCAATTGTCTTGGGTGGACTGGAAGGCCGATAGATCCACTAAGGGAAGCTCGGTCATGGGAAACTGATCCTGCGCAAGCAAGGGCGAACAGAGCCACAAGCAAAACCAGGAACACAGGCTGAGGAAGCGAAAGCGTAGGTGCATACAGGGAGATCAAAAGGTGAGGGACAAACTTACGGGTTAGCGAGAAATTCAACTACCTGATGGTGGGTTTTTTGCTGCAGCAATCGGAAAGGAAGGACTAGATACCGGAAAAAATCTGGATGGTAGGTCTTCCCTTGGGACTTTTCTCTGATAACAGGAGGAAGAATGAATTGTTGGTGAAGGCCGAAGGAGTAATCAGGGGGTTGGGAAGTCGGTAGGAATAACTGGTGATCTTAGGCAAGCTGCCTGCCATCATGCCGACGGGTACGGAGCGTACTTCTTTGGGAAGGCAAATTGAGGATAGATGAAATATTTGCCTCTATTTTTTCATTTATTTCAAAAAATAAGCCGAATATTTTTGCATTTATCAATTTGTTGTGCTTGCTTGAAGGAAGAGCACATCCATTGCTTCGTAGTTGCCATTACTCCATTTCTCTTCTGGTACCTGACCAATTGTTCAGGCAAATTCAATCTGTACGCCCCCAAAAGAGGAGCTGGACATCTGTGTGTTGCGCCGTACAAACTCGATTTGAAACGAGCTGTATTGGGCTCCCATTTTGACCCCAAACCACCGATCTCATGTCAACTACTAACCTCAACCGAAGAAATTGGCTTCGCTCCTCCTTGGTTCTGGCCACCGGAGCTGCACTTGCGCCAGCTGCTGCAACTGCAAAAGCCTTTCGACCAAGCGTTCAATCCCACAGTCGAATGTGGGAGCGGAACCTGATTTTTCCAGATCAAGCAATCAAGATCCAAGCCCGGCTGCTCGCCAACGAGAATCCGTATGGTCCCTCTGACAAGACCAGGCTGGCCATCATGGAATCAGTCGGGATGGGCAATCGCTATGGTCATGGAGATGCCAAAAAACTGAAAGCAATTCTGGCAGAGCGAGAAGGGGTAACCCCAGATCACATCATGCTGGGGCCTGGATCAACCGATATTCTGGAAAAAACGGCCATTGCTCATTTCATCCATGGGGGCAACATCGTTTCCGCAGACCCCTCCTATATGTCGCTGGTGAAGACTGCGATGGCCTTCGGAGCCGATTGGAAGCATGTGGCCCTTACCCCGGATTATGCGCATGACCTCAAAGCCATGGCCAAGGCGGTAGACAAAGACACCAAGTTGGTCTATGTCTGCAATCCCAACAACCCGATGGGCAGCCTGACTCCTGCGGAGCCGCTCAAGGAATTCTGTGCGAAAGTTTCCAAAAAGGCCACGGTATTTGTGGATGAAGCCTACTTGGAATTTCTCGAAAATGGTCGCGCATCCAGTATGGTCAGCTTGGTAGCTGAGGGGAAGAACGTGCTGGTTGCCCGGACCTTCTCCAAAATCCATGGGATGGCGGGTTTGCGAATCGGATATTGTGTCGCCTTGCCTGAGACCCTGGAAAAAATCACCAGCATGGTCCGCAGCAATATGGGCCTCAACATTACCTCTCTCCGAGGAGCGATGGCAAGTTTGGATGATGAGCCGTTTCACGACATGAGTCGGAAACTGACGAAAGAAGCCCGGGAATATGTCGGCGAGCAACTGACGAGCCTGGGATTGCCCTACGTACCTTCTCATACCAGTTTCATGATCTTCCCGATTGCCCTGCCCGGAGAGATGTTCCTGGAAAAAATGTACGCCAAGGGCGTAGGCGTACGGGTATTTGAAATTGAAGACAAGCCCTGGTGTCGGGTGAGTATGGGCACCATGCAGGAGATGGAGATGTTCGTTTCCAGCTTGAAGCAAGTCATTGGGTAGCGAGAATCGATCGCAAAACCTGGCGATAAGTCCCTAAGTGAGACTTGAAAAATAACTTCCTCTTTTCGCGTAGATATTTCTTTCCAGATCAAGGAATCAACACCGAGTGGTTGG
>JBCCCJ010000351.1:0-6165 GCA_039033615.1 Bacteroidota bacterium | reverse complement strand
CCAAACTCCGGTTTGTCAAACTCCCGGACGGCGAGCCAGTGCCCTTCAACGATCAGGAGGTTCTGCATTTTCCGGTCGGAACCACCATCATCAAGACCTTCTACTTTCCCAATGACGCCCGCAAGCCTCAAAAGGGGCGAAGGTTGATGGAAACCCGACTGCTGATCCATGAAGAAGCAGGTTGGAAAGCGCTCCCGTACCATTGGGATGAGGATCAGGCCGAGGCGACCTTAGAGGTGGCTGGGGATGTAAAGGAAGTCAAGTGGGTCAACGAGGATGGCAAAAAGTTCAAGTTTGACTATGTGATGCCCAATATGAACCAATGCAAAGGCTGTCACAGTCATCAGGGAAAATTGCGTCCGATTGGTCCTTCCGCCCGCCAACTCAATGGCGATCTCGCCTATGCGGATGGTACCCGCAACCAACTAGCGCATTGGCACCAACAGGGCATGATTGCGAATTTGCCTGAGCAAGCTGCTGAAATTCCCCGCATCGCGATTTGGGATGATCCCACTTCCGGCACCCTGGACGAACGAGCCAGAGCCTGGCTGGATATCAATTGCGCCCACTGCCACAATGCCAATGGGCCTGCAAGTACCTCCGGGCTGTGGTTGGACATTCATGAAACCAATCCCACGACCTTCGGCGTTTACAAAAATCCAGTCGCGGCAGGGCGAGGAGCCGGAGAGCATTTGTATGACATTCATCCTGGAAAGCCAGAGGCTTCCATTTTGGTGTACCGAATGGAATCAGAAGATCCAGGGGTCATGATGCCAGAGTTGGGGCGGGGATTGGTGCATGAAGAAGGCGTTGCCCTCATTCAGGAATGGATCTCTCAGATGCCTGCTTCTGCTCCCGAAGGCAAATAGGGCGTCATATTCAGTTTTTTGAATGGGATAAACAACCTGCACAATTGCCAGTTAGTGTTTAGGTCTGCTGAGCAGGCATGCAGCTGTTTCCAATTCAAAAGACTTATGCGGAAATATCAATCCCGTAATTTCAAGAAAGAGTATGACTTAGGTCAGTACTCTGATCTATATGAAAACAGTCTGTTTCGATTGTTGAAACAGCAACGACCTCCTGAAGATCGTTTGTCTCCTTATTCCCTGGATTTTGGGCCAGTACAATTCCATGTCGCCCGCCATTTTGGCTTCTGCAAAGGAGTCGAAAATGCGATCGAAGTGGCTTATGAAACCCTAGATCAACATCCGCATCAGCGAGTGTTCATGATCAGCGAATTGATCCATAATCCCTTTGTGAACGCGGACCTGAAAGCCAAAGGATTGCGTTTTATCAAGACGGCTTCGGGCAAACAACTGATTCCTTGGGAAGAGATTCGCGCCAACGATATTGTGATTACGCCAGCTTTTGGGGCCACCGTGGAAGACAAAAAACGTCTGCTCGACATCGGGGTGGATATCCAGAAGTGGAATGCTACCTGCCGCTTTGTAGAAAATGTATGGTTTCGGGCCAGGGAATTGGGGGGACAAGGCTACACCATCGTGGTCCATGGCAAATTTCGTCATGAAGAAACGTTGGCGACCCTTTCTCACAGTCGGCAGAGTGCCCCCACCATTGTGGTCAAAAATATGATGGAAGCCGAGATCCTCGGCGAATTCATGTTGGGCAAGCGCCCGTTGGAAACTTTCGCCGAGTTTTTCTCAGGGAAATTGTCAGAAGGCTTCGATCCTGTGCGGGACTTGCAAAGCATCGCGGTGGTCAATCAGACCACCATGCTCGCTACCGAAACTGCCGAAATTTCGGAACATTTTCGGCGGGTAATGATCCGTAAGCATGGGGCCAACGACATCGAGCAGCGCATCGCCAACACCCGCGATACCCTCTGCTACGCCACCAAAAACAATCAGATGGCCACTCGACGCCTGTTGACGGAAGAGGGAGATCTGGCAATTGTGATTGGCGGACGCAACAGTTCCAACACTTCTCACCTGGTGGAATTGTGTGAAGAGAAGCTAACCACCTACTTCATCGCTTCCGACCTTGACCTGCCTCAACGGGAAGACATTCTGCATTATGACTTCCATCGGGGCGAAGAGCGGCATATTTTCCACTACCTCCCGGAAAAGCCTAAGGTCAACATCTTGCTCACCAGTGGCGCTTCCTGTCCGGATGCGATTGTAGAGCGAGTGATGCTTCGCTTGCTCACCTTTTTCCCGACCGCTCGACCAGTAGAGGAAGTGGTAGAAGGGCTCCGGGTAAGACTCCAGCCCGTCGGAGGGCCCCTTTCCTGATTCGCTTTCGCTACTCTCGACAAGGAACGTCCACGCAGGCTTCCACGCGCTTGCTCACATGCTCGGAAGGTTCCTGATCCAGGGCTTCTTCGTAGGCTTGAAGGGCTTTTTTTCGCTCCCCTTGTTGATCATATGCTCTCCCCAATTCCCACCAGGCACTGGCTGGAGTCGGATCTCCTTCCCGTTTGGCCAAGGAGATGATTTGCGTTGCTTTCTGAAAATCAAGGAAGGCCAGATCGGGTCGTTGGGTTCGCTGATAGATCAGCCCACGATGGTAGTAGGCATGTTGCATCACCAGACTGGACATGGGGGTCTCTTGACTGTTGACGGTTCGCTTGAGGTGCTGCGGAATCTGTTGCATCCGTTTGATCAGCGGATTCAATACTTCCAGGGCAGCATCATATTCTTCCTTTATGATCAACGAACGGGCATAATTGACCTGAAACCAGGCATTGTTGGGATATTGCTCGTGGAGTTGACGCTTCAATTGGGTCGCTTCCTGCCTGCGTTGGGGCTGGTCCAAGAAAATGTCACTCAGATAAAACATGGCTTCGGCCTGGGTGAAATTGGGCACCGTAGCTGCTTGGCGGAGTTCCGAAATGCCGAGTTCTTCATCTCCATCAGGAAAGAAGACCATGAAGGGGCGCACGTAGGGATGAGCTTCCGGGTAGGTCGCCGCATAGTAGTGGTAAATGCCTGCACTGAAATAGAATTCCGGGCTCTGCCGAGCAAAGGATAAGCCTTCCCGCAGATGGGGGAGGGCTCGGCGTCCATAATTGGCAGCTCGGAACCATTCTCGGCGGAGGGTGTACAAGCGAGTCAAGAAGGCATAACTCATGTACTGGAAAAACACGTATTCCAAGCGGGCACTCGGATCGCCTTTCAAGGCCTTATTTTTCTCCAAAGCAAGTACTAGTTCTTCCTGAATGTAGCTATGATAGTGATCATCTGTGCTGATATAGCTTTGCCACCAGCGGTTGGTAGCGAGGAGGAAGTGAGGGGCAGGATGATCCGGATAGGTCCCCTGAAGTTGGGACAACTGGGTTGCGGCTTGCTCAAATTTACAATTGTATGTCTGTTCTAAGGCCGCTGCTGCAATTTCCCGAAAGTGAGTGTCGTGAAATACCTGAGCGTTCAGGAAAGGGCCAAATAAGCAAAGAATAGGTGCCAATACCCACATCTGCCAAAAGCCAACATTGGTCGAAGATTCTCCAGAAACGGTCGAGGGGTACGCCTTGTCAGTCTGTCTGAAACCAATCTTTTGAAACATTTTGCTATATTAAGCGAACAATGAGAACGGACTAAAGGAAATAACGATGAAAAAAAACTGGTTAGTCAAAAGCTATCTCTCTTTGCCACTCTGGGGTAAGGTTGCCGTACCAGCTGCAGGTGCATTCCTCGTCATCTCTGTGCTCAAAACTCTCAAATGGGCCTTTTGGTTAGGATTGCTTGGGCTGGTGGCCTACTTCATCGCCAGTGCTGTCCTGTATTTCAAGGACAAACGAAACTCTTGAACCTGACTTTCGGGCACGCATTTCAGCCCGATCATAACAATAAGCCCGCCAGACTTCCTGTTTGGCGGGCTTATTTTTGGATGAAACTGCGCCTATTCGAGCAACAGTTTTTGCATCTGGCGGCTTTCTCCATCCGAGATTTCTACCAAATAGACCCCGCGGGACAATTCACTCACATCTAGTTGATGGAGACTGTTACCTGCTGCTACGTCCAGATTGGTTTGAAGCACCAATTTCCCCGCCATGTCTCGCAGACTTACCTGCCAGTTGGCTGCTTGTCGAGCCTCTGCTTGTAGTTGTACCTGTTGGCGTGCAGGGTTGGGGAAAACGCTGACGATGCCAGAGGTCAGTTGGTCTTCCACTCCGACGGTGTACAACACATCTACATTGATGTTGTCCAGGTAGAGGTTGTTCTCGTTGTTGTTGATGTGGCGGAATTTGATGGCTACCCCAGTATTCCCCGCAAAATCGGAAAGGTCTACCCATTCTCTTCGCCAATCCCACATGCTTTTGGGCACAAACTCATCGAAGGTAGGGGCCGCAGTTACGAGCTCGTCGCCGAATTTCTTATACCGCAACTCAAACGTAACCCCGCAATCTCCGGAAACCCATACTTCCAGGGTGTCAGAGAAACCAGTGTTGGGACCATATTTGGCATAAGAAAGCCAGAAAGAAAGGCCTGCTTGCGGGAAGGTGGTGAGATCCACATCTGGCAGCAGCAATTCATCTGCCTCACCAATGGTAGAATAGGCGTAGTTATTCATCCAAACCGAGGCCGTTCCCCAGCGACTGATGCCATTGATTCGCTGCCAGGTTACGTCGCCATCGGGGTTGTTGATTTCCCAGTTGGTAGGCGGATAGGTTGGATTCTCGAATCCGCTTCCAAAGGGAGCCGCGATTCCCAGGTTGTCGAGAATTTCGAATTCTATTTTGGCAGTATCATTGGCCAAGTCAGGATCTGAGCTGCCATTTGCTCCCTCGGTGAAGATAATCAGGGTATGGATACCCGGCGCAATGAGGCCCGTAGGCACATACAAAACGGCGGTAGACTGGGCTGTATCTAAGGCGCCAGTCCAGTCGACATTTCCTAAGGGAGAACCATCCAACAACAGTTTGATGGGGGTCTCGGTTACGACATTCTCGCCATAATTGGTCAGCTGCATCTGGACCACAACTTCCCCTCCACAATTCAAGGCCGCAGGTGAAGTGATGGTGTCGATGCCTACGTTGTTAAACTTCGGATTGACACAAGCTACGGAAGTCAAGAGAGATTCTCTGGCCCCACCGGCTTCAAAATTCCCCCGCATGACGGCTTTTTGCCCCAAGGTAAAGAGATTGAAACAAGCATCATCTGAGTAATCCATGTAGTTCTGGAACATATCTGGCAGATCACCTACTCCGTCGTTACAGGAGTTGGGGCCTGGATAGGTACACGGCTCACTGGTATAATTCGGATTGCCCGCATTAGGCGTGTCCGCTACCCCATCATCTCCACTACAGTCTGTATTCCCCCAAGTATGAGGAAGTCCTAACCAGTGTCCGAGCTCATGCGTCGCAGTACGACCCAGGTGATAGGGATAAGCAGCAGTCCCCACGTCTCCGGTATAAATATTGCCAATGACCACCCCATCACTGGAACTTCCGGCACTACCAGGTCCGGTGGCATATCCGAGAAGACCGCCTCCCAGGTTACAAATCCATACGTTCAGGTATTGATCCGTCGGCCAAGCATCCACACCACCAGAGGCGGCAGACTTTACGCCATCACCGATTCCAAAAGAGGTTTCGTTGGTGAAGGTATAGGTGATGCCAGTAGTCGGATCTCCATCGGGATCGAAGGTTGCAAGGCAGAACTCGATGCCCATGTCTCCGGCAACGGGCAAAAAATCGGCAGGAGTATTCGAGGTATCAGGATTGAGGCGGCGAAAGTCCTCATTCATGATCCGCAGTTGGGAGAGCACCTGTGCTTCTGAGATGCTGTCATCCATGGTGTTCCAAACTACGTGAAACACAGTAGGGACGGTATAGACTTCATCCATCCGGCTGTGCTGGTGGTTTCTAGCCTGTTCAAGCAAGTAGCGTTGTACTTGCAGGTTTCGGGCCGCCTGCTCAGGGAAATGGGTCTCCAAATGGGTGTGATACGCCTCTACTCCACAGGTACGCTGGGCGTGAAGCGGTTGCGTCCATCCACCCCACAAAAGTAGTAGCACAATAGCAAAAGAAAGAGGATACATCTTCATGTGTCGAAGGAAAATCTTGTGTTGGGAAAAAGAGGGTAGTGTGGGGCGCCAATATAAGCAATATTTCCAGATGGCTAGAGTGGTCAAGAGACCCAAAATGCCTTTTGGGGAGCAGAGAGTAGCAGGAAAAGGCGCTTGTCAGAGGGTCGATTCGTTCGT
>JBCCCJ010000350.1:0-6188 GCA_039033615.1 Bacteroidota bacterium | reverse complement strand
CTAACAGCTTTTCAGGCCCTCGAGCTGGTCAAAGCTGTTAGGTCTTAGGGGATCTCTTGCCGATAGAAAGCGTGAGGATACTTCAGACCTAACAGCTTTTCAGGCCCTCGAGCTGGTCAAAGCTGTTAGGTCTTAGGGGATCTCTTGCCGATAGAAAGCGTGAGGATACTTCAGACCTAACAGCTTTTCAGGCCCGCAAGCTGGTCAAAGCTGTTAGGTCTTGGGGGATCTCTTGCCGGATCGGGAGCACGCCCAAAACAACCTTCTCCCCCATCAGTTGAAAAGAAAAAAGCTTTCATGTCAACTGCTCCTGCGAAGACCCTGCGACTGATTTTGGGCGATCAATTGAATCACGCTCATTCCTGGTTTCAACAGACCGATGATTCGGTGGTGTATGTGCTGATGGAAATGCGGCAGGAAACGGATTATGTGCGGCATCATATCCAGAAAGTCTTGGGCTTTTTTGCGGCGATGCGGGCTTTTGCGGAGCAGTTAGGAGCCGAGGGGCATCGGGTGCATTATCTCGAAATTGGGGACCAACAGAATCGACAGCATCTGGGGGAAAATCTCCAATGGCTGGCGAAGCACTATCAGGCGGAGCAGATTGGCTATCAGTTGCCGGATGAGTATCGCTTGGACGAACAGCTCAACGAGATGAGCGAATTTCTGGGGTTGCCGGTCGAGGCGGTGGATACGGAGCATTTTCTGGCGGATCGCATGGCGGTACAGCAACAATTTGAGGGGAAAAAGACCTATTTGATGGAGTCTTTTTACCGGAAGATGCGGCAGCGGTTTCAGATTTTGCTGGATGGGCAGGGCAAACCGGAGGGAGGAAAATGGAACTACGATCAGGACAATCGCAAAGCCTGGCGAGGTAAACCAGCGGTTCCGGCAGATGAACGAGCGCCCATTGATCTCTCGGGCCTTTTGGAGGAGATCCAAGCGGCTGGCATTGAGACCTTTGGCCAGGTGGATGCAGAACGATTCATCTGGCCGACCACACGTGAAGCAGGCTTGCAGGACTTGGATGTATTTGTGCAGGACCGACTTGCTAATTTTGGAGATTTTCAAGACGCGCTCACAACTAAGGAGCCGTTCCTGTTTCATTCTCGACTTTCCTTTGCGATCAATGCCAAGTTGCTTCACCCGATGGAGGTGATCGAGGCGGTGGTGGAAGCCTGGAAAGCAGAACCGGAACGAATCAGTCTCTCCGCTACGGAAGGATTTGTACGGCAAATTCTCGGCTGGCGGGAATACATGCGTGGCGTCTATTGGGCGCACATGCCGGAATACGCGCAGGAAAATTTCTTTGAGCATGAGCGTCCCTTGCCGGAGTGGTATTGGACGGGCGAGACCAACATGCGCTGTCTGAGTCACGCCATCGGGCAATCCCTAGAGCATGCCTATGCCCATCACATTCAGCGATTGATGATCACGGGAAATTTTGCGCTATTGGCGGGCATTCATCCCGACGCGGTGGATGCTTGGTACCTCGGCATCTACATCGACGCCATCGAATGGGTGGAAATGCCGAATACCCGAGGCATGAGTCAGTTTGCGGATGGGGGCCTGCTCGCGACCAAGCCCTACATCAGTTCTGCCAATTACGTCCACAAAATGGGCGATTACTGCAAAAGCTGCCACTACGATCGCAAAGCCAAGACCGGAGACAAAGCTTGTCCTTTCAACAGCTTGTACTGGCAATTTTTGATGCGGCACGAAGAAAAGCTGTCCAACAATCCTCGCATGGGCATGATGTATCGCTTGTTGGAGAAAAAGTCGGAGGAGGATCGGGAAGCCTTGCGGAGTCAAGCGGAAAGCTATCTGGAGCGGTTGGAGGAGTTGTAAGGAAAACTTCCAACCGGCCCGAAAGACCGTTCTACAGCAGGTCAATTTGCCATCCCTCGCCGATCTTTGTAGCTTTTGGCCTCAATTTTTCCCCTATGCGTGCGACAACTTTGGCTTCTCTGTCCATTTGCTTCTGTCTGATGATGGGCCTGCTGGCGTGTTCTGCGCCTCCGCCTGCTGATTCGGATCCTCTCCCCAATGTCCTCCTCATTCTCACCGATGATCAAGGCTATGGCGATATTGGCACTCACGGCAATGACAGCATTCGTACGCCAGAAATGGACCGCATGGCCCAGGAAGGGATTCGGCTGGACAATTTCTTTGTGAGCCCGGTATGCGCGCCGACCCGGGCGAGTTTGTTGACCGGACGCTATCATTTTCGGACCGGAACCAATTGGGTCACCCGCAATGCCGAAGCCATGCGGGGCGAGGAGACGACCCTGGCCGAACTCTTTCAGGCCAATGGCTATGCGACGGGTGCTTTTGGTAAGTGGCACAATGGCGCACACGGCCCCAATCATCCCCTAGGACAGGGCTTCGCAGAATTTGTTGGCTTTTGTGCGGGGCATTGGAGCAATTATTTCAATCCCCCCCTGGAGGCTAACCATCAGCCCATCCAACCCGAGGGCTACATCAATGACATTCTGACTGATTCTGCGCTGAGCTTCATGCAGCGCAGTGGAGACCAGCCTTTTTTCTGCTACATTCCTTTCAATACGCCCCATACGCCCTTCATCGCACCACAAGAGTTGTATGAGCAATACCTCGGAGAAGGGCGCAGCAAGGCCATCGCTTCTACCTATGGGATGGTAGAAAACATCGACCAAAACCTGATCCGCTTGCGGAAATACCTGGAAGCAAGTGGGCAGCGGGAAAACACCCTGGTCATCTTCATGACTGACAACGGCCCCAACTTTGACCGCTTCAATGGCGGCATGAAAGGACGGAAAGGCCATGTCAACGACGGCGGGGTCCGGGTGCCTTGCTTGGTGGAATGGCCGGGCCAATTGACAGGGGGTACAATCATCTCGGAGATGACCGCCCACATTGACTGGCTGCCTACTTTTGTGGATCTCCTCAACTTAACCCCGGTCAAAACGCTCCCCTTAGATGGGACCAGCATCAGTTCGCTTTTGACGGGAGAAGCGGAACAATTGCCAGATCGGACTTTCTACACCTTTGCGCCTAGCATTGAACGATACCGGGCTTCGGTCCGCACCCGGCAGCACCGTCTGGTCATCACAGGGGAAAACGAATATGAGTTGACCGATTTCCAAACCGACCGGGCAGAGGCAAATCCTCTCACGGATTCCTTGTCAGAGGTGGCTCAAAGCCTGTATGAGGGCTATTTGGCGGCTTTTGAAGACGTTACCCAAGGCATTGAATTGTTTCCCCCCCTCCCCTTGGCTCACCCTACGGAACCCACCGTGATCCTGCACGCCCACGAGGGATTCCCGACGGGCAAGGCTCACTACAAAGCCAGTCAATGGGGCTGGGCGAATGATTGGTTTGTGGATTGGTCCACGCCCACGGACAGTTTGTACTGGAATGTGGATGTAGCAGAGGAAAGTGAATGGGAAGTTTTGCTCCGGTACAGTGCCAAACCGGAGAATCTGGGGGCCATGCTGCATCTGACGGGAGGAGAGCCCAGTATTCAGGCAGAGCTGACCGAGCCCTTTGAACCGGAATTGATTCCCAGTCGGGCCCAACTCCCCCGCAAAGTAGAAGCCTTGGAGGTCACCTGGGCGGAAATGCCGCTGGGAAGCATGCGGTTGCCGGCGGGTCGCCACCGCCTCGTCTTGCAAGCCAGCAACATTCAGGCAGGGGAAGTCGCTTGGGTGCGGGCCTTGATCTTGAAGCGGAAATGATGGTCTTTTACCAAGGGAAGGCAGCCACGAATTTCCGAATTAGCCCAAAGGGTTCCTGTAGTCCTCAATTTGGGTGATTCGCCAAGGAAAGAAACCAAGCTCGTGCCGTAGCTAATTTCCACGAATGAAGGCTAGCGAGTGGGCAATCAGGTTCGTGGCTAACCATTGAAATTTCCCAAGTATCTGACAATCAATCCTCTATAAAAATTTTCATGAGTAGTAGCCAGTTGAACCTGTTGCAAACGGAGAGTTGCAAACTCTGGCTCTTGATTCTCACGCGTTCCAAACGCGTGAGAGCAAGGCTGTGAACCCTATGCAATTGGGTTCTACTGGGGTTACAGGGGGCTAGCGGGGATTTTTGTACCAAATGACTCCGAGTCCTTTGCCTGCTTGTCCATTGTTGGCTTCTTCGCAGGTCAGGACGTCTAGGTCGCCATCAGCGTCTAGGTCTACCAAGCGGATGAAATCATATTTGAGGCCTGCTTTGCCGGAAATGGGGAAAATGTCTGGTTGGGTGAAAAACTGTGGGTGTTGAGTCCCAACTACTCCTCTTCTGCCGAGGGCACCCTCGTATGAAGACACGATTTCTGGGCGCTGATCACCATCCAAATCCCCGAGAGCGACAGATTTGCCAATTCTTCCCGCTTGGTGAGGAAAGGACAATTCGTGGAGCATGGCCCATTGGCTGGAATCAGTCTTTCGCCCAAATCCGAACAGTCCGAGGTCGTGATCTGCTACCCATATTTCCGACAAGGCATCCTCCTCGCTTGAATAGAGGCCCAAAAACATTGGTTCCTGAGCTTCCATCCCCAGGCTTTCGATCAGCCATGTAGTATCTCCGATGGTTTCGAATCCTGGGTGAATCGCTTGCTTCAGGCCACGATGAGGGCCTTTCCGATCCGTAAACAACAGATCGGGGGCGTCATCTCCATTCAAATCCAGGACTTCGATGGACATGATCCAGCCTGCGGGGCAAATTTCGTGGTACTGCCATGCAGCCATCTCCCGGGGATTCGCTGGAGCCTGTAGCCAGCCGAAGGTTCCATTGGGATCTTTGGAACCGACCACCAAATCCAAGCCATGTTTTCCGTCGATCTGAGCAGCGCGACCAAACATCCAACGGGTACGGCCTACCGAAACTGGCACGTCCTGGGAGAGCCAGTGCTCCTGCTGCCAGTATTGATCCCAACTGTCAGGCGCCCAATGAATGCTGATTCGTTGGGTATTGCCTTCCGACAGGCTGACGACCTCGGGGAAACCGTCCCCATCCAGATCTGCCACCAAGACATCTTCTACTTCAGGAGCCGGTAACTCCAGCCAATCCCATTGTCCAGCGCCAAGCTGCTGATACATTCGAACCACATTTCCCTGTTCCCAACCCACGACGATTTCCAGGGTGCCATCCTGATCCACATCGTAACATTTGGCCCCATCGGCCCCGGAGGAGGTATCGTCGATGATGTGCATCTCCCAAGCGGTTTGGCAAGCCAGGCCAAGCAGGCTCCAGGTGATCAGCAATAGATAGGTGATTTTCATGTCGGGAAGCTAAACAAGCTCTGGGAGAATTCCCTATCTTCAGGGGGTGAAACGATTGATTCTGCGGTTTGGCTTATTGGCGGTAGCCTTAATTGCCTTGCTGGAACTCAGCAAGTATTCTTTGCTGACCTACGGTTGGCGCAATGAACTGGCGATTTTTTTGATCGGGGCGACCCTGATTGGTGCAGGGGTATTGATCCATCGACATTTGGTGGAAAAACCGGGAGTAAAGCTGCCTTCCCCCTCCCCTACTCTACCGGAATCAGAACGAGCAACACGCTTGAAGGAACTCGGAATCAGCAGGCGAGAAATGGAAGTCTTGGTAGAGATCGCGGCGGGATACACCAATCAGGAAATCGCAGATCGGCTGCATATTTCAGAGAATACCGTGAAGACCCACGTCTCCAAATTATTGAGCAAGCTAGACGCCAAGCGTCGCACCGAGGCAGTGAAGAACGCGCGGGAATGGCAGCTATTGGAATGAACTTACTCAGCTGTCATGCTTGCCTCTACATTGGACGAGGGGGGCCAAGAAAGAATTGGAAAACAACCATGAGCCTTGATTTCAAGTTTCAGCATTCCCCTTGGATATGACAAAGGGAAAC
This sequence comes from Bacteroidota bacterium, assembly GCA_039033615.1. Taxonomy (GTDB): domain Bacteria; phylum Bacteroidota; class Bacteroidia; order J057; family J057; genus JBCCCJ01. The sequence continues at coordinate 331 of JBCCCJ010000350.1, read as the reverse complement.
CTCGTGAGCCTTGCTTCAAAGAATGAATAGGGTAGCCACGAACCTGTGGAGAGCCTGTCGAACCATCCGAATTGACACAAAAAAAGGCAGCGAGATAGGGAATTTCTGCTATTCGCCAAGGAAAAAACCAACCTCATGGCGCAGCGAATTTCCACGAATAAGGACTGGCGGAAGGAAAATTCGTGAGAGCTGTGAAATTGGTAGCTATTCAACCACAGCTTTCTAGGTAAGTGCATGATAGGTAACCTTAGTGATACTCAAAAAATAACTTGGACCTTTTCACTCGTTCTTTCTTCCCATCTCTTCGTCAAGGCTCATCTTTGGGTCCCTT
>JBCCCJ010000349.1:0-6191 GCA_039033615.1 Bacteroidota bacterium | reverse complement strand
CATAGGGAAAGATGGTTACCGTATCAATGGCAAAGGAATCCTCCAACATATAATTGATCGCGTAGATGTATTGCGATTGATCTCCCTGGTATTGTTCCAGGTAATCCAATACCACCATTTGAGAAGGGTGATAGCCCAAGTGATTGAAGTACAGCGTATCTCCCAATCCAACAGGAATGCTATAGAACCCCTCCGAATTGCTCACCGCTCCCCGGCGGGTATGATTCACCTGGATGCGAGCGAAGGGAATCGGTTCATTGCTGGAGGAGCTGATGACCAAGCCAGAAAACTGATAGACGTTGGGATTTTGGGCCCACAGGCTGACTGGCAACAGCAGCAACATCCAGATCCACAGTAGGTTTCGATTCATGTAAGTAAAGATAACTGATTCAGGGGGTTTTAAGAAACGAGGGCCGCCTGTTCTGAGGAGCTAGAGGTAAATCATCGGCCTGGGGTTGCATCCTGAGACGGAGGAAAGGCAGAGAAGGTTTCCTCTCAGGCTTGGGCCTTTGGTAGGGGAACTGTACCTTTCGACATGGATTTTCGGACCACTTTTCCCCTGGAGGCTTCCGCTTTTCAGCTTGCATATCCTACCCAACTGATAAGTATGGGTTCCTGTTTTGCAGATCGCATGGGGGATCGTCTCGCGCAAGCCCAATTTTCGATAAGCGTCAATCCCTTGGGCATTGCCTACCACCCCATTGCCTTGGCCCAATTGCTGGATTGGACCGCTGAACCTTCCCTGAGCATCAAGCCTCAATACGCCGAGCATCTGCAGCAGTGGCATCATTTCGGCTTACATACCCGCTTCAATCAGGAGCAAAAGGCGACCTTTGTCCAGACAGTCCAAGCTGCCCATCAAATGGCCCATCAGGCGTTTGTGAGATGTGATCGACTCATCCTGACTCTGGGCACAGCCATGGGGCATCGTCATCTGGCACAAAGACAGGTGGTGAACAATTGCCACCGCTATCCTGCCGCTACTTTTCAGAAAGGATTGGTACCGCTGGAGGAGATGAAGGAGCGATTGGAGGTAAGTCTGCTTGGCTGGAAAAAAGCCCGACCAGAATTGGAAGTGCTCTTGACTGTCAGTCCGATTCGGCACCTGCGAGATACCCTGCCGCTCAATTCCGTCAGCAAAGCCAGTTTGCGCTTGCTCTGTCATCAATTGGTGCAGAGTTGGGAATGGATGCATTATTTCCCCGCCTACGAACTGATGATGGATGACTTGCGGGAGTATCGTTTCTATGAAGCGGACATGCTCCATCCCAATGCCGTAGCGGAGCAATACATCTGGGAGAAATTGGTGGAAACGCACTGCGAAGCCCCAACTCAAGCTGCCCTCAAGCAATGGGAAACCATCGCCCGGGACTTGCAGCATCGGTCCCGACAGCCGGGAAGCGAAGCGCATCGCCGATTTCTCAACCAACTCCTGACCCGTTTGGAAGCTTTGCCATCAGAAATCCCTTGTCAACCAGAAATGATAGCCGTCCGTAAACAACTCAGGCTATTTGAAGCCTGAGCATTGCTTCATCCACCTGATCAGCCAGACAGGATTAACAGAATAGACAGGATGTTTTCCTCATCACTTGCCCATTTCAATCCTGTTCATATTTTTATTGGCTACAAAAGTATCTTACGATCATGCGTGAATCCATCCTCGAAGCACTCCATCAATTGGAGCAAGAGGCCAACATCCATATTCTGTATGCAGTAGAATCCGGCAGTCGGGCCTGGGGATTTGCCAGTCCCAACAGCGATTGGGACGTACGATTTGTGTATCTCCATCGCCCCGAATGGTATTTGTCCATTCAGACCCGCAAGGATACCATCGAGCGTATGCTGCCACAGGACCTGGATCTTTCGGGCTGGGAGTTGCGTAAGGCCCTGAATTTGTTTCGCAAATCCAATCCACCCCTGCTGGAGTGGTTGGGGAGTCCCATTGTGTATCGAAACGATGCGCCATGGGCAGCAGCGATGCAGCAGTTGCTGGCGCAATGTTTCAATCCAAAATCTTGCAGCTATCACTATTTGAGTATGGCCAAAGGGAATTTTCGGGAATATCTAAAAGGAGACACCGTTCGCTTGAAAAAGTACCTGTACATCCTCCGCCCCCTATTGGCGTGTGATTGGATTGCGCAAGAAGGAGGGATGCCACCGACCGAATTTCACGCCATCCTGAACCAGCTCCATCCAGCGGGAGAGCTGAGAGAGGCCATTGATGCCTTGCTGGAACGCAAAATGGCGGCGGAAGAACTGTCCGTCGGCCCGCAGATTCCCGTCATCAATGCCTATGCCGCGGCGGCCATCGAACGACATGAAGAGCGCCTGAAAGACTTTCGGTGGGACCACCGCCCGCAAATCGAACCTTTGAACGAATTGTTTCGGGAAACGCTTTGGCGGGTGTTTCCTCAGGGGTAAGGCAAAAGCAAACTTTGGTTGAATTCCTTCCCGCTGGGTGTACGTCAACTGGCACAAATCTATGCGATGAGGGTATGATAGATGGCAGTCGCTACGCGCCTGCTACCAAACTTCTCTCTTCGATTGGCTACCAAGATGCGCATCCCTCCAGGCTGCCACTGTCTTTAGACAAGCAACGAACTCGCCAAAAAACGAAGCGCGATAGCGATTCGCAGCTCGGTAGAAACAGATGCCCCAGAGAAAGTCAGCAGGCGCATCGCGACTGCCACCTACTGGGATATTCTTTTTCTGGCGACATCTCACGTGCACGCCTCCCGCTTCTCGCCTCCAACTTCTCGCTTCTTTGCGTACCTTTGCGGCGCAAATTCATCCATCTCATGAGTGATTCCTACGCCCGCAGAGGGGTTTCCGCAGACAAGAAAGAAGTTCATCAGGCCATCAAAGGGCTGGACAAAGGGCTGTATCCCACGGCCTTCTGTAAAATTCTGCCTGACGTAGCCGGGGGCGATCCGGAGCAAGCGGTGCTGATGCATGCCGATACCGCCGGGACCAAGACTTCCCTGGCCTATTTGTATTGGAAGGAAACCGGAGACCTCAGTGTGTGGAAGGGAATTGCCCAGGATGCACTCGTGATGAACCTCGACGACATGATGTGTGTCGGGGTGGTGGACAACATTTTGGTGTCTTCGACCATCGGGCGCAACAAACACCTCGTGTCTGGGGATGTGGTAGCGGCGTTGATCCAAGGCACCGCAGAATTGGTGGAAGAATGGGCGGAGCAAGACATCCACATTCACCTCGCTGGGGGAGAAACCGCAGATGTCGGCGACATCGTTCGGACGTTGGATGTGGGATACACCGCTTTTGCTAGGGTGCCCCGCAGCCAACTGGTGATCAATGACATGAAGCCGGGAGACGTGATTGTTGGGATCGCCTCTTATGGCCAGGCTAGCTATGAGGCTGAGTACAACAGCGGAATCGGCAGCAATGGTCTCACCAATGCTCGGCACGACACCCTGGACAAGACGTACGCGCACAAATATCCAGAAGCCTATTCGCCTCAAATTCCGCAGGAGTTGGCTTTCTCTGGCAAATACCTCTTGACGGATACCATCGCTGAGGCCCCTTTGAACATCGGCAAACTGCTGCTGAGTCCGACCCGGACCTATTTGCCTTTTGCCAAGCCCCTGCTGGCGCAGTTTCGGGACAAGATTCACGGCATGATTCACTGTACGGGCGGTGGGCAAACCAAATGTATGAAGTTTGTCTCAGGGCTGCATGTCATCAAGGATCATTTGTTTCCGACCCCGCCGATCTTCCGCTTGATTCAGGCAGCTTCTGGGGCGAGTTGGCAGGAAATGTACCAAGTCTTCAATATGGGGCATCGCCTGGAAATCTTCACCGATGAGAAGACCGCCGAAGAAATCATCGCCTTGGCTGGTCAATTTGACCTGCCTGCGCAAATCATTGGTCGTTGTGAAGCCGCAGAAAACAATCGTCTCACGATCAAGGGGGAAGAGGAATTGGTGTACACCAGTTGGTGAGGAGGATGTTGGGTGCGACCGCTATTGCGGTCGGGAGGTGGCAATGGTTCAATGAACTACAAGCCTATGACCGCTAGCGCGGTCAGTTGCCGAGGGCATGGGAATAGAGTAAGGTTTTTCTGCTTGTCCGGCGTGTGCCCTTGGCTGTTGGTTAGAGCAGTATCTTGAGCCGGAGGCACAACCGCAGGGCGGTTTCAGGTTGGTAGCCAAGCGGCTAGTGAGATTTTGTTCGACCTCGTTAGCGGTCGCATCGGAGGTTTTGGCCGAATGCAATTCGGCTTTACAGTGGCAATTGCAGATTGGTAGCGAAGAGGTTCGTTGAGGTTTTGCCGAATGCAATCGGCTCTACGGGTGCGGATGGCTGGTGGCGGCGGTAGGGATTGGAGGCATTGTTTGAGTCATGACCGAGCGATAGCAAGGGCAGGACGAGGCCGGAAAGCCTGACCCCGGAGCGACGATCTCGTCGTGGAGGGGAACCGCCCAACTCCCCTTCCTTCTTTTGTTGATTCTTCCGCAAGAAGAGGGAAAAATCTCCCTTGTCCGTCGTATGGATATTTTTCTATCTTTGGGAGCTAATGTCTTTTCCCATGTACAGCAAGTTCCTCCTGGTGGCGATCTGTTTGCTTTCAGTGATTCCCTTTTCCTACAGCCAAGATGTCACGAATTCTCCGGGGACCATCAGTGGCAGTTTTCAGACCGATGTTCAATACCTCTTCCCTGATTCCGTGATTGGAGCGGGGGAAGTGCCGGAAGACGTCCTTTCGAACAGCAACCTTCAGGTGGTGTATCAAAAGGGCAAATTCAGCGCTGGGATTCGCTATGAAGCCTACCTGAATCCGCTCTTAGGTTTCGATCAACGCTTTGAGGGCCAAGGGATTGCTTATCGCTTTGCCTCTTATACTTCCAACCATCTGCAAATCACGGTGGGAAATTTTTACGATCAGTTTGGCAACGGCATCATTTTCCGGGCTTATCAGGAATGGGCGCTGGGCATCGACAATTCGGTGGACGGGATTCGGGTGCTGGTGCGTCCGGGCAAAGGCATCACCCTGAAAGGATTGATCGGCAAACAACGGCGCTTTTTCACGCTGAGTGATGGCATCCTGCGGGGAGGAGATGCCGAAATCAACCTCAATCAGGCCATTGCTCGCCTGGCGGATAGCAAAACCAAAATCACCATCGGGGGCAGTGTCATGAATCGTTTCCAAGAGGACGATGATGTGCAGCTGCAATTGCCGGAGAACGTGACTTCCTTTGCTGGGCGGGCGCGTCTCATCCGGGGTGGGTTCAACCTGGATGCGGAGTATGCCTACAAAATCAATGATCCTTTCCAGCTCAACAATTATGTGTACAACTCTGGCAGCGCGCTTTATGTGAATGGCGTTTATTCCAAAAAGGGCCTGGGGATTACCTTGAGTGGGAAGCGGATCGACAACATGGATTTCAGATCGGAGCGGAGTGTAACCTTGCAGGAATCCACCTTGAGCTTTCTGCCAGCGATTTCGAAGCTGCACACCTACCGCTTGCCGACCTTATATCCCTATGCGACCCAGTTCAATGGAGAAGTCGGATTTCAGGCAGAGGTCTTTTACCGTATTCCTCGAAAGACCAGGCTCGGTGGCAAGTACGGCACCCAGATTACGCTGAATTTTTCCCGGATTCATGCCTTAGATACGACTTTTGTCGAACCAAAATTCCGCTACGAGAGTTCTTTCTTCGGAGATTGGAACGATGTCTTTTTCCAGGACATGAATATCGAGATCAACAAAAAATGGACCCGGAAATTTCGAACCATCCTGACCTATATTTATCTGAAGTACAACAAAGACATCATCGAATTTGGCTCAGAAAATGCAGGCTTTGGCGTGGTTGACGCACACATCAACGTCTTGGAGATGCAGTACCGCATCAAGCCCCGGATCGCCTTGCGAACGGAACTTCAGCACATGTACACCCAGCAGGATTTGGGAAGTTGGGCGATGGCATTGGCAGAATTGTCCATTTCGCCGCATTGGTATTTCACGGTCTTTGACGAATACAACTACGGCAATCCCGATCCGGCGCAACGTGTGCACTACTACAATTTCTCCATGGCCTATGCCTTTGAATCTCACCGTTTTGGGTTGACCTACAGTCGCCAACGTCGGGGACTGTTGTGTGTGGGAGGCATTTGTCGAGAAGTTCCTGCCTCCAACGGTTTCAGCCTGAGCATAACCAGCACCTTCT
>JBCCCJ010000348.1:0-6193 GCA_039033615.1 Bacteroidota bacterium | reverse complement strand
GGACTTGATTTGTGAATATGTAGAGGCGGTTCGAAATAAGGTAGGCTACGACATCCCGTTGGCCGCCGATCACTTTGGCCATTTTGGGGTAAATGAATGCATCAAGCTCGGTAAGGCCCTGGCTCCGTATAATCTGGCCTGGTTGGAGGATATGATTCCCTGGAAATACACCGATATGTGGCGCGAGATCACCACTTCGATTGATACGCCAACCTTGACCGGAGAAGACATTTACCTGAAAGAAGCCTTCATCAAGTTGTGCGACACCCGCGCGGTGGACATGATTCAGCCAGATTTGGCTTCTGCAGGCGGCATTTTGGAAACCAAGAAGATCGGGGATTATGCGGAAGAAAGGGGCATTCCGATGGCACTACATTTTGCCGGGACGCCCATTTCCTTCATGGCGAATGTCCATTCTGCTGCTGCTACCCAAAATTTTGTGGCCCTAGAACACCATTCGGTGGACATTGAATGGTGGGAGGATTTGGTTACTGGCATTGACAAACCCATCGTGCAAGATGGCTTTGTCCAGGTACCAGAAAAACCAGGGCTGGGGGTTGAATTGAACGAAGAGGTGATCAAAGCGCACCTGGATTCAGAAAGTGAATACTTCGCGCCTACCACGGATTGGGACAAGATTCGCTCCTGGGATCGCTTGTGGAGTTGAGTTTGTGATCAAGATTACTTCAACTTACAGGGTTTGCTTCGGCAAACCCTGTAGACCATGTTTGGGATAGAGAATTTGCTAAAGAAATTTCCTGATTTGAGGTTTCCCGTAAACGGGATCTTCGTCTGGCAAGCAATTTAGACGAAGAATAGCGGGTGGAACATCCCGAATTTCGGGGCTATGTTGAGGAAAAAGTGCGCAGTTCAGGTTCTTAAAGCAGGGAATTTCCGAGAAGATTAGCGTCCCAAACATGGTCTTATTGTATCCAATCTGCTGGGAATGGCTCAAATTCAAAGCCCCATAGCAAGGGTAAGAGGAAATATACCACCAGGGTAATGAGCACAATGGAGACCACATTCAACCAAAACCCCGTTCGAAACATATCGGGAATCCGTAGGTAGCCAGAGCCAAACACCACGGCATTTGGAGGAGTGGCTACGGGCAGCATGAAGGCACAACTGGCAGCGATGGTAGTTCCCACCAACAGCAGGTAGGGGTGCACATCCAGGGTGAGGGCCATAGGTGCAAGAATGGGGAGAATCATGGCAGTGGTCGCCAGATTGGACGTGATCTCGGTCAGAAAATTCACCGCAGCGACCAAAATGAGGATGAGCATCAGCATAGGAACCCCATCCAACAAGGTCATTTGCTCCCCGATCCACTCCGCTAATCCGGTTGCCTTGAATCCATTGGCGAGGGCCAAGCCTCCCCCAAATAAGAGCAACACCCCCCACGGTAGTTTGACGGCCTCTTCCCAGTTGAGTAGGGCACGGGATGCTTGCTTTGCCGGAATGAAAAAGAGAATCAAGGCCGCAGAGATGGCAATGATGGTATCGTCCAGATTGGGCAACCAAGTATTGAGGAGCCAAGAACGGGACAACCAAGCCAGGGCCGTCAGCAGAAAGACGATCAACACCCGAACTTCCTCCGCGCTGATGGGTCCCAGCTCTTTCATTTGGCGGTTGATTTCTGCCCGTCCTCCCGGAAATGCTTGATCCCGAAATGGATAAGCCCGGGTGGTCAGATACCACCAACAGAATCCCAATAGGACCACAGAGATCGGGAATCCAATCAGCATCCATTTCACAAAGGTGATTTCAACCCCGTAGAATTCTTCCAACACCCCAGCCAGCACCAGATTCGGAGGAGTCCCAATCAAAGTCGCAACTCCCCCAATTGAGGCACTGTAGGCAATGGCGATCATCAAGGCTTTTCCAAATCGCCGGGATTCATTTTCTGGGGTCTGGGGATTGTCGCGCAATTGCCCACAAACGGCTACCGCAATCGGGAGCATCATCACCGCAGTCGCCGTATTGCTGATCCACATGGACAGCCCAGCCGTTGCGATCATGAACCCCAAAATGATGAATCGGATGTTGGTTCCGATCAGTTGGATGACCCCCAAAGCGATGCGGCGGTGCAGGTTCCAGCGCTCAATGCCAATGGCCAGGATGAAGCCTCCTGCATAGAGAAACACAAATTTGTGGCCGTAGGAAGCGGCGGTATCGCCCAGATTCAACCCGCCAGAAAGCGGGAACAAGACCAGTGGCAGCAAAGCCGTAGCCGCAATCGGAATGGCTTCGGTGATCCACCAAACTGCAATCCAGACCGTACAGGCCAAAATAGATTGTGCTTCTGGACTCATCCCTTCGATGGGGCCAATCACAGAAAGCAACAAACATAAGATCGGGCCTAGTCCCAGGCCAAGGTGAGCAGTAGGAATCTTCATTTGATCCAACCAATGAGTGAGCTGCCAAAAGTACAGCAAAAAATGGCAGCCATTGAACCGATATGCTCAATTTAGCTTATGCATGATCCATTCATGGAGCTTATTCCCTACCGATTGGGTGTTTCTCCTTGTCTTTCGTCTGATTTTTTGCCACGAATGAGACGAATTTTCCCCCTCAATCCCCTTTTTTGTGTTCATTTGCTCATTCGTGGCGGTCCCAAAATCGGCAACATTTTTACAAGCGTAGACCCTGATACGCTCAATTTGGCATATATTGGCCCCAATTATTCTTCTACCTTCATTTTCCATACATGCCCCCATCTCCCTCCTACCCTACCCTACCCCTTGACTGGCAACTTGCTCACAGTGAAACCCCCAATGCTCAGCCTACTGAATGGGTTCCCGCTCAGGTGCCGGGTGCGGTACAACTGGATTGGGCCAAACACGCGGGGTATGATGATTGGTACAAGGCCGATAACTGGCAGGACTACCGCTGGATGGAGGATCGCTATTGGATCTATCAAACGGAATTTTCACCGCCTGAATTGGGGCCAGATCAAGCCTTGATTTTCCATTGCAAAGGCATTGATTACGCTTTTTCTGTCTGGTTGAATGGCGAAAGGATTCATCTGCAAGAAGGGATGTTCACTCCTTTTGAGCTGAACCTTACCCCCCATTTGTTGCCAACAAATACGCTCACCATCAAGGTCCTACCAGCGCCTAAGCTGCATGATTTTCCAGAGGACCGAACCCAGGCCGCTCAGAGCACCAAACCAGCCGTGAGTTATGTGTGGGATTGGCACCCGCGCTTGATCCCCCTTGGGATTTGGGAAGAGACGCAATTGGAGATCCGACCTAAGATTCATCTGAAAGCAGTAGAGACCTTCTACCAAATGAAGGATGACTTGAAACAGGCGCAGGTGTGGGTTAGCCCTCAACTTTCGGAGGAAGGGAATTGCAGGTATCGTTGGACCCTTCTCTCGCCCACGGGGGAAAGCGTAGCAACGAAAACTGGTACCTGCCATGACCTGGAATTGAATCCCATTGCCGAAGAAGTTACCATCGACCAGCTTTGGTGGCCCCACGACCATGGAACGCCTGCCTTATACCTGAGTAAATTCGAGATCCTGGGCGAAGATGATAGCGTACTTGATGCTCGGGAAAAACGAGTCGGCTTCCGAAAGGTCCGCATGGTGATGAATGGAGGGGCGTGGGTAGAGCCGATCAACTTTCCCAAAAGTCGCAGTGTTGCGCCCATCACCTTAGAGATCAACGGACGCCGGATTTTTGGAAAAGGGACCAATTGGGTCAACCCAGAGGTATTTCCTGGCCTCATCACCCGAGAACGTTACGAAGAGCAGCTCATCCTGGCCAAGGCCGCCAATTTCAACCTGCTCCGCCAATGGGGTGGTTCCATCATCAACAAAGAGAGTTTTTATGAACTCTGTGATGAAATGGGCCTGATGGTTTGGCAGGAGTTTCCCCTTTCTTGCAATGATTACGTCGGCAGTGATCGCTATTTGCAAGTATTGGAACAAGAAGCGACCTCCATCATCACCCGCTTGCGGCAGCATGCTTCGGTGGTGATGTGGTGTGGGGGAAATGAATTGTTCAACAATTGGTCAGGCATGACCGATCAGTCGCTGGCCTTACGCTTGCTCAATTCGCTCACCTATCAGCTTGATCGGGAGCATCCCTTCATTCCCACCGCTCCGGTGATGGGGATGGGACATGGGAATTACGTTTTCCGGGACTGGGACAATGGAGAAGAAGTCTTTCAATCCATGCCAAAGGCAGAATGCACGGCTTATACCGAATTTGGTATGCCTGGCCCTTCTCCGGTAGAGGTGATTCGATCTTTTATGCCAGAAGATCAGCTGTTCCCCCCCGCGCCTGGTACGGTCTGGGAAACCCACCACGCTTACAACGCCTGGCAGGGGAATACCTGGCTCATGGAGGATACCCTGGAGGACTATTTTGGGAAGCCAGAGAGTTTGGAGCAAATGGTGCAAAACGGCCAATGGCTCCAAGCGGAAGGGTACAAATGCATCTTTGAGGAGGCGCGCCGTCAGAAGCCGTACTGCTCTATGGCGCTGAACTGGTGCTACAATGAGCCTTGGCCAGCCGCTGCAAACAACAGCCTGATTTGCTGGCCCAACGTTCCCAAACCAGCCTTCTATGCCGTCGGGAATGCCTGTCGCCCCACCATGTTGAGCGCCCGCATCCCCAAATTTCATTGGAAGGGAGGGGAATTGTTCTCGGCAGAGGTCTGGCTACTCAATGACCGATACGAGCAATATGACTCCATCGAGGTTTGGGTGTTGCTTCGGGTAAATGGCAAGGAAATCGAACTGCTCAAGTGGAATACGCCTGCCATTCAGCCCAATGAGAATCTGGCGGGACCAACCGCCAAATTCCTGCTGCCCAATTGGGAGATTGACCGGATAGAGTTGGCGATTGTGGCGCCTCATCTTGGGGAATGGGATTCGTCCTACCTGCTGAGATATGATCCTACTTTGGACCAGTCAGAAGGAGGAACCCGAACCTTGAATCTATGATTTTGCCTATCTTTGAACCATGGCAGAAATCCAGGTCGATGGCAAGCTGATCCAGATTCGGGAGTATGGCACCCGGGAATATATCTCGCTCACCGATATGGTCGGCGAACGCTCCCGTGCGTCGGACATCATCCGAAACTGGTTGCGGACGGCTCAAACGCTGGATTTTTTGGCGGCCTGGGAGCAAATGTTCAACCCCCATTTTAAAACCGTCAATTTTGACGGGTTTAGAATTCAGGCGGGATCGCCCAACTTCACGCTCTCGGTGAAAGAGTGGATTGGAGAGACTGGGGCCATCGGCATTGTCGCAAAAGCGGGACGCTACGGTGGGACCTATGCCCACCCGGACATTGCTTTTGAATTTGGCGGCCGGATCAGCCCTACCTTCAAGATCCTGGTGATTCGGGAATACCAGGCATTGAAGGTTGCCGAAGCCCAACGGGTCGGCAGCGGCTGGGATTATTCGCGCTTTCTCTCCAAGGTGAACTACCATATACACAATCGCTCCATCGCAGATCACCTGGCCCCCCGGGTGAATAAATCGGATGAGAATTTTCTCTATGCCAGCGAGGCAGACCTGCTGAACCTCGCCCTCTTCGGAATGACCGCCAAACAATGGCGGGAAGCCAATCCGAAAGCCGCCCGCAAGGGACATAATTTGCGCGACGAAGCGAGTATCGCCGAACTCACCGTATTGTCGAATCTCGAAAGCTTCAACGCTCAGTTGATCCAAAATGGCGCTAGCAAAGAGGCGCGCCTCCAAGCGATGTTGAACATGGTGCAATATCAGTTACCGATTCTGATCGACCTCAATCAGGTGGATGGGAAAGGAGGACAATTGCTGGAGTGAGAGCCGGGATTGCTCAGCTGCGGGAAGCGAGAGGCGGGATTGCCGCTGGCAAAAGGTACCGTGGACCCCAGACCGAAGAGGGGATGACTCTCATTCATTCGAATTGCATTCCGAGCCTTGATTTTGGGTTTCAATATTCCCCTTGGATATGACAAAGCGAAGAGAAAGCCACGAATTTCCGAATGAGTACGAAAAATAGAACGGTGATTCCCAATTCGTGCCATTTGCCAAGGAAAGAAACCAAACCCACAGCGCTGCGAATTTCCACGAATGAAGGCTAGCGAGTGGGCAATCAGGTTCGTGGCTAACAATCCAACTTTTACAAGTATCAGAAAATCAGACTCATATAAAAAATTGTCGTAAGTAAGTAGCCTGCCGAGGAATCTCTT
>JBCCCJ010000347.1:0-6198 GCA_039033615.1 Bacteroidota bacterium | reverse complement strand
CTGAGTTTAAGCTTCAGATGAAAGAGGAAGAAGAACTGTTGTTGGATGCGAGTGAGCAACGGCGTCAACGTCCTCAGGATCAGGTAGATCAAAAGGAGAGTTATTCTGGTAAAAAAAAGCCCACACCCTGAAAATGCTCACCATCAGCAATCGGGAACGGGAAATTTTGTATCTAAGCGAACCCTATCTTGGATCGGTCCACGATTATGCGATCTTGAAATCTGAGTTCGATCCCGAGGAGGGGTTGTGGTTTGATGAGCAAGGCATGTATGTTGATTTAGGCTTTATCGGAATAGCAAAGGATTATGAACCTTCTCGGCTGCATATTCCATTCAAAAACCTAGAAGAAAGTCTAGAAAAGATCCCAAGATAGAATTAACCGATGAGCAGAAGAAGCACAATACCTCCGTTAGCAAAGTCAGGATCAGGGTGGAGCATGCAATCGGAGGATGGAAGCGATATCGATTCTTATCTGATAGACTCAGATGCAGAGACCTTGATTTCTATTCTCAGGTAGCCGGAGTCGCGGCTGGATTGTGGAATTTTCAGCTAAACAATTGACAGTCAAATCGCAACAACTCTAATGAAGCAGACCTAGGTTTATTTGGAAATGCCTAGGTAAATTTTGTAAGTGAGTTAGGACTATATCTTTATCCTCCCCCCTCAAAAAAAAGGCCCAAACCACCAACGACAGCTCGGACCTCCCTAACCTAAGGAACTAGCTATGAAGACGCTATGAGAAATCCATGATTTCGAGCTTGCCGATCTTGGGGATGACCTGGATGAGGAAACGCTGGCCTCAGGAGGTACGGACTCAGAAAGGTGGGATAGCCAAATCCAGAGAGAATGCGTATGTTACGACTAAACTGTTTCACGCTGAGCCCATGAGCATTCAACTTCAATTACCCGCAGGCCTTCAAGTCAGTCAATTTGAGCTGAGTATGCTATTTGCGGCCAAATTATTTGAGGAAGGACTCATCACTTCTGGTCAAGGTGCCGAGATGGTGGGCCTCTCCAAGCACGCCTTTATTGAACTGCTTGGCAAGTACAAGGTGTCTATCTTCCAATACGACAAGGACGAGATCGAAGAAGATATCGCAAATGCTTGAAAAGTTGGTCATTGGAGATGCTGGTCCCCTGATAAAATAGCCAAAGAAAAGGCATTTCCGTATATTAGGAAAAAGATCGTTTATGCAAGCCATCACCATACAAGGCAATTGGGGAGAATCCTTGTTAAATCAAGAACCTCTCCAACGCTTTCGTGGGAAACGAGTCATCGTTACCATCATAGAGCTAGACGAGCTGCCAACGACCTCCAAGCGGGAATGGAACTTGCTCGGTAGTTATCCACTTGGCGGAAAGTTGGATGAAGTGAACGTCCAAGACTTCGCCCGTGAGTAAGCTCCTCCTAGATACCAATGTCTTAATGTATGCAATGGATGGCCAGTCTCGGTATCACGCCTCGGCAGTGGCCATTTTGACTGATCCCACTTACGAGATGGCGGTTTCTACCAAAGTAGTTTCTGAGTTTTTTGCAGTCTGCTCAAAGCTAAAGATACCTCTTGGCGATGCCCAGAATTTTTATCGTGAAGTAAAGGGAAATGTCGAGATACTGTTTCCTGATGCCGCAAGCCTTTGTCATTTCGAAGAGCTGATCCAAACCTACCAACCGCGCGGAAATCGCGTATTCGACTTGGAAATTGTTTCAGTTGCGATGGCGAATGGCATCTCAGAAATTGCAACAGCCAACCTGAGCGATTTTCAGGAAGTAACGGAAATAGAGGTCGTGCCCTTGATCGCAGAATAAGAAGAAGCAATCCTTGAAAAGGTACCATTGCCTACTCTTGTTGGTACTCCCCCCCCAAAAAAAAGGCCCAACCTGCCAACGGCAGCTCGGACCTTCCTACCTAATGAACTAGCTATGAAGACGCTATGAGAAATCCATGATTTCGAGATTGCCGATTTTGGGGATGACCTGGATGAGGAAGCGCTGATTGTTGGCTTCGTTGCGGGGGTCGCGACCGATGCCGCCGTCCCCGCTGCCGGAGATCATGATCTCAAAACGATGGGGATCGAAGTCGATCCCTTCTTCCTGCCACAATCGGTAAAGCGATAAAGCCCGCTCGTAGCTCAATTCGTAATTTTTGCGGTAGTGATCCTTGGAGGACATCCCCTCGATCACCAGCAGGTATTTGACGTTGTCGCCGGGTTCCAGGCGGTCGGTCAGGCGTTGAAGCGCCTTGCCTGCCTCAACCAGCATAGGCCGATAGTGGGAGGTGATGTCCACACTGCCCTTGCCAAACTTCACCTGAGGGTGCAGCACGTGCCGCTTGAATTTGGCTTGGTAGGTGAAGTAGCGCGGGTCCAGGTTTTCGATGGCCTTTTGAATCTCGCGTAGCTTGCGGTATTCGTCCTCCATCACCGAGAGACGTTGGCGTTCGGCGTCCAGTTCCGCCACCAGGGTCGCGACTTGCACTTCCTCCTCGCTCCAGCGCTGTCGGAAAGTCGCCGCCGCTTTGCGTTGGGCTTCCAGATCCGCTTGCTGAGAGAGCAGGGTTGCTTGCTGTCGGTTCAGTTCGTGTTCGCGCTCGCGCAGCTCAGCTTGGGCGGCGAAAAGATCGGTTTCGTGTACCTTGAAGAGTTTGTAGCTCAGCACAAACAAGGTCAGGGTGAGGATGAAGAGGGCCGTCATCAGATCGGCATAGCTCATCCAAAATAGGCCACTTTGGTTTCGTTGCATATCAAATCAGGTTGATGAGGTAGACCGCGCCGCTGACCACGCCCGTTACAAAGGCGGCCACTCCGGCGTAGATGAAAAATTGAAAGGCAGGCTTCTGCATGGGATTGTGGGTGCTGAGTTTCAGCAGTTGTTCCATGCGGTCGCTCAACACTTCGAGTTGGCGGTTCTGCTGTTGTTGCTGTTGGCTGTCTTGTTGCAGGTGTTCCAGCAGGCGACTGTTGATTTCCAGGCTCATGCTTTGCTGATAGGCCAGTTCCTCCTTGATGCCCTTGAGATCCTTGCTGAGCGCATCGGCAAAGGCAAAGCGGTCCGTATGGGCCAGGGTCGAGAGAAACTGCTCCATTTTGGCGTAGGCCGAAAGGGTTTGGGGATGCACCCCGTTGACCGTCTGCACCTGTCCGGGGGTGAGGGCTTCCATGTGGCCTTTCACCTGATGGGAAAACTGCTCGATTTTCTGGGCGTAGAGGTCGAAGTATTTGACCTGTTTGTGCATCAATTCCTCGTTAGAGATGAGAAAGTCTTTGAGGCTGCTCAGGCCCGGTTCCAGTCGCTTGATCTGCTGGAAAACTTCCTTCAGATCGGCGTACATATGCACCGAATCCCGGATGGAAGCATTGATGTGCTGTTGGTACTGCACAAAACCTTCCTGAAAAGCGGCCAGGTGATGCTTGAGGTTAGAAAGCGGCTCGGAAGGATCAGGCTCCGAAGCCGGAAGTAGATGGGTTTGCAGAAAGGTGAAATAGTCGAACTGATGGCGGTCCCGCAATTGCTTGGCAGTTTTGAAGAGCTGATTGCCCCAGACAGTGAGGGCCAGGCCCGTTGCACTGCCGATCATGCCGATCAATACGCCACCGATGAAGGTTTGGATGGCCACATCGGAGACGCCTACGGTGGCGATCTTGATCAGGCCGATGATGACCCCGCTAAAGGTGCCCATCAGACCCAGATAAAGCGGCATGGCGATGCTGGTCTCGATGGCGCGTTCCTCCGAGGTGGATTTGCGCTCCGCCAATTCCTGTAGGGTCTCGAAACGGGTTTCACTCCCGTGCCGACCGAGGTAGGCATTGGTGTGCTGGAGAATGTCCCGAAAGGTGGGACTGAAGCCGAGTTTCTCTTCGATCAGATCCACCGGATCGGTGAAGGCAGTATTTGTTCCATTGCCAGTGGTCGCGGTCGCCAAAGCGGTCGCTTGTACCGATAGATCTTCGGCGTGAGGATAGGTCTCGCCCAGGGCTTTGACCGATTGGCGGTTTCGGAAAAATACCACCACTTGCACTGCGACCAGAGCCGCTACGATGCACAATTCGATAACTAAAATGAGGTCCATAAGCTAGTTTATAAATCAAGGTTCAAAGTGTAGGCAGGGTTCAGGGAACAGGGATCACAGCAGATTGCTGTCCCCTGGGTTGAAAATCCCGCAAGGCGGGAGAGGGGGCAGCCGTTGGCTTTCCGATCATCATTTTCCATTCAACATTCATCGGTTCAAAATTAGGTTGCTTCCTATTGGAGGTGGCTCTGACTTGCTCTTGGCCACTTGCTGACAGCAAGTCTCGCCTCCCGCTTCTCTTTTCCCGCCTCTCATCTAACTTCTCTTTCAGTTTTGACTTTTTCACCCCCCATCCCCCCTCTCCTTCTCTGCAAACCGCCGCACAGGGGGGCTAGCCTTTGGCTTGGGTGCTTTCACTTTTACATTTGAGTTGGTTCGGCAAGCTCACCACAAGTTTTTCTTTTTCGGTTTTGACTTTTTCACCCCCCATCTCCCTCTCCTTCTCTGCCGTCTTCCGCACAGGGGGCAGCCTTCGGCTTTCTATCATCGATAGCTCTGACTTCTGACAGCCACGCGATCTGACATCTGACTTCTCTCATCTTCCGTCATTTGCGCGAGCAGTTTGGGAAAGTCTGGATGGGCTCGGAAGTGGCAGATGACATCCGGGTCTCCGACATTGATGCCGTGGGCGCGAAGCTGACCGAGCATCATGGGAATCCAGTTGTCTGGTCCGTATAAGGGCGAAATGCCAGTGCCGGAAGCAGGAGTCTTCTTGCCTACTCGTCGCACTTCTCGGCTCATCAGTTGGTACAAAAACAATTCAAAGGCGGCTCCATTGGCTCTGGTTTGGGTGCCCGCATAGACCTGCCCCCCATGTTCGAGGAAAAAGCCTCGGGCTTCTGTCTGATTCAGTTGTAAGGCTAAGGGCGCTTGCTGTTGTTCGCTGAGCCAGTCGGAATGTAGCCAAACCGATTGGTGGCGGCGATCCCAGCGACCATATTGGAGCAGCAAATGCCGCACGTACAATTTTTCAAAAGCCCCCAGCGAAAGACCGGCCAACGCTTGATCGACGTACTCTCGTTTTTCCACTTCCACCGCTTCCTGTCCCATCAGATCAATCTGCTCCAATAACTCAGACAAAGCCTCATTCAAAGCTACCTGATCTGCCATACGGTCGGCATGGCGATCAACCGTCAGGCATTGGCCACGTGCGGTTTTGAGCAGGCAGTGGGTCGGATAGAGTTGAAAGCTCCCCAGGGAACCGAATCCCAGCCGCAATTCTGCGCGATCGGATCGGACTTGACCCAGCATTTCGGCATAGCATTGCAGCCGCAATTGATTGCTGAGGTCTAACCCCAACCCTTCCCAAAGGGAGGAGTTGGCGTACAGGTAGCAGGTCATCAAAAGGGCGGTAAACAGACAAACAAGAGATTTCATAGCAGTTAGTGAGTAGCGAGGGCCGAACCTTCCTCCGGCCAGAGGATGCGAGGATTGACCCGGCGTTGATGTTGCAAAACTTCATAGTGCAAATGCGGACTGGTACTCAGGCCACTATTGCCGGAAAGAGCGATGGTGTCTCCTTTTTGGATGAGTTGCCCTTCTTGGACCAATACGCGGGACAAATGCGCATATAAGGAGCTGTATTCTTCGTCGTGGCAGATCAGTACGTATCGGCCGTAGGTACTCACGTTGGGTTTACTCATGACCTTCTCCACTTGCCCGGTTGCCGTAGCCATGACCGGAGTTCCCACCCGCAAGGCAAAATCTATCCCTCGGTGCATCCGTCGCTGTTTGAAAATCGGGTGAATCCGATAACCAAACGGGCTGCTGATGCGACTTCTCCGATCAACGGGCCAAGCATCCGGCACAAAAGTCAGCGGATCAATGGCCGCCGTTTCTGCAACCAGCACATCTTCCTGAAGACAAATGGCCGCCAAAGGCTCCGTTCTTTCCAGATTCGAGAAGAGCTTCTGAAACAGGACCCAGCCGATCAGACTGATTCCCAAGAGGCTCCACGCCAGACAATACCAACACAACCGCATGGTGAGTAGTGGTTTGGGTTCCCTTATCAGACCCCAATTGTTCTGGATTGCATGGAAGGGAGGAATTTTTTTTTGATGAAGAGGGGAATGGACAAGATTTTCCTGTACATCGGTCTTCCAGGCCGATGGGAGGGATCTGAAGCAGCGAG
>JBCCCJ010000346.1:0-6200 GCA_039033615.1 Bacteroidota bacterium | reverse complement strand
GACATTTCTGTGGAGCGAGTGAGAACCTGTCTCCGCATGAACGTCTCCCATATCGAAGCATGGGTAACAAAACTGCAGGCCCACCACATTGAGGTGAGCCTTCAATCATTTCCTTGGGGAAGCATCGCCAAGTTTCACGATCCGGACGGCAACCTTTGTGCCTTTCGGGATAGCCAGACCTTTGAGAAACAGGTATCAGCAGGAGTCGAGAATCGCCCTGTCTGATGTATTAGGCCTGTTGAAGCAATTCTTCGCTGAGGCTCCAGAGTCGTTCAGCGGCTTCGTCATCGCAGGCATGGGCATTGACCCCGAAGTAGCGGGCCATAGGACTGGTGAGATCGGTATTCGCCGCAATGTTACAGTCCTCGCAATAAACCCCGGGCTTGTCTGCCAAGATTTCTGCGGTAGCCGCCCAAAGGGTAGTAGAACAGCCTTGTTCCGGAGTTTTGAAGCCTTCTTTGGCGAGTTCGGTTGGGGTTCCGTCTTCCTTGATCCAGCCGAGAACTACCATTTCTTCTTTGGGCAAATGACGCTGAAGAGGGGTAAAAATCCCGCCCGGGTGTACGCCAAACGCCAAGCCTCCACTCTCCGTTAATCTGCGGGAAAGGGCGTTCGCAAAGAGGGCATTGGCCGTTTTGGACTGGCCATAGGCTTGCCATTTGTCATATTCGCCGGAGGCAAATTGAATGTCATCCCAACGAATCCCGCTGAGCTTATGCGCGGTGGAACTGAGGCTGATGACTCTTGCTCCCTCCGTTTTCTGCAAGAGCGGCATGAGGGCGTTGGTCAAGGCAAAATGCCCCATGTGGTTGATCCCAAATTGGGCTTCCCATCTAGGGCCGACCCGAGATTCAGGACAGGCCATGATGCCAGCATTGTTGATCAGAAAATCCAACTGATCCAATTCGCCCAACACTCCATCGGTAAAAGATCGAACCGTAGCCAGATTACCCAAATCCAGCTGAGCCGTTCGAATCTCGCCTGCTATGCCTGCCAGGCTTTGATTGGCTTTCTCCGTGGAGCGAACAGGCACGATTACTTTCACGCCTTTGGCAGCCAAGGCCTTGGTGGTTTCCAAGCCAATGCCGCTATACCCGCCCGTTACGATGGCGACTTTCCCTGCCAAGTCGTGATTTGCCAACACCTCTTCTCCAGTGCTTTTGCGATGAAATCCAGCATCTACTGGAACTTGATTTGATTGAGCCATGTGGTTTGATATGGTTTGGAAAAGCAGACGTTTCAGGAAGGGGTCATATTTTAAGGGTCTCCGGAAATTTCAAAGAATTCTCACAAAAGGGGAAATCTGGCTTCATTTTGAGGAGTTGAATTCCTTTCCTACCTTGAGACTATTAAAAGAGTCCACCATCCGAAACTCTGATTCTCAATCCCTCCTTTTCGATTGAGAACATTACCTAAGCTTTCCGCTTAGGAATCCCTTCGCATGTTATTTTTCACCATCCCTTCCCCTGGTTTTCGGGAAGGCTTTAC
This sequence comes from Bacteroidota bacterium, assembly GCA_039033615.1. Classification (GTDB taxonomy): domain Bacteria; phylum Bacteroidota; class Bacteroidia; order J057; family J057; genus JBCCCJ01. The sequence goes on along the minus strand of JBCCCJ010000346.1, from coordinate 4,712 downwards.
CTCATCATCGGATGACACCATCGGAACAAAAAGAACTGGTCCGGACCTTTTATCGCGAGCTCATCGGGGCCAGAGATATAGAATTGGCAGAACGTCTCATTGCAGAAAATTATATCCAGCACAATCCCCTGCTCAAAACCGGCCGAGTAGGTGTACTGGAGGCCATCGCTTATCTGAAACAATTCCCAACGCCCCCGCCAGGCCCCTCTCCCATTCAGCGGATCTTTGCAGAGGCAGATTTGGTAGTGGTTCATTTACTAGTAGCCTTTGGGCCGAGCAAACAAGTGGTGATGGACATTTTTCGCACCGAAAATGGTCAATTGGTAGAACATTGGGACGCCATTCAGGTCGTTCCAGCTACAATTGATCACCCTGAGCATTTGGTAAACGGACCGACCGAAGTTCGGAGCTCTGAGTTGACCTCGGTCAATAAGAAGTTGATCCAAAGCTGCTATCAGGCGGTCTGGATAGAACGAAATTTGGGTTCAATGGAAGAATGGGTTCATCCCGACCTCACCCAACATCAGGCAGGAATCCCACATGGACGGGAAGCTCTAGCTGAACATTTGGCAGCGAACGACTCACCTAAAGACCTGCAAATGCACCGCGTGATCGCAGAAGGAAATTTTGTCTTGGTCCAAGCAAGTGGAATCTCTCAACAAGTACCTACGGTCTTGTATGATCTGTTTCGGCTAGAGGCAGGCCTAATCGTCGAGCAATGGCAGGTGCATCAGGCAATCCCAGAACACATGGCGCATGAGAATGGGATGATTTGAATGGGTGCCTCACCTTTATGCTAACAGACTTTCTGTGAAGAGAGGCATTTGGCTTTCCCTTCACACTCTACCCCCACCACATACCCAGGGAGACCGCAAGTACCCCTGCAGCCGTAGCAACAGTCGCCACACCCAACATGGCTGCTACCCCCCACTGGCCCCATCGGCCTGACTTTTCCTGCGCCCAGAAATAAGCTTCCAGTACCGCTAGCGGCAGCAGGTATTGGGCAAGTCCCCAAAAGGTCAGGAATGGTCCTCGAAAGCTCTCCGGATCAAAGCCAACGGGCGCTTGCCATACCATCAGCCAAAGCATAAGTCCCACCCGAAAAAACCATACGCCGCTCATCACGAGAAAGAGGCGCAAGGCCCATTTGCGATGCGAGCGGAAGTTGCCCGCCCGAGCCTCTCGGATGGTCAGGGTAGCAAAAGCCATGATCAGGAGGCCATTGATGGAAATGGAAACCGCTCCTTCTGGCCCTCCGACGGACCCGCGTACCCACACGAGGAAGAGCCCAGTCAGGCTGATCAAATAGCCTGCTCCGATATAGGTACGACCGAGGTAGCGGTGAAAGCGGGGCCAGCGATTGCGAACCTGTGGCAGAATCTGGATCGGGCCACCGATGTTGACCACAGCGGCCAATAGGAGATGAATCCCGATGCTGAGGTTGCCAGCCCAATCACCGGGCGTGTATCCATGGGGCATGACGCTGCTCCATTGCTCCCAATCTCCCTCAATAGCAGAGACTCCGTAGAGGCCAAGTATATAGGCGGTGAATAGAAATTGCCCGATCATTGCCACCACAAACCAACCAGCGGCTGCATGCGAAAGCCAACGCTGGCTACGGGAAATTTGGGCGAAACGGGGCGGAGTCTGAGGGGGAGAAATGACATTCATGATCAAAGGATTGTGATTCAGAAACAAGTTCTTGGGTTTCTGAATGAATCCACTTGACCTAGGTTAGGAAAAAAGATTAGGGGATTAGGGGATTAGGGGATTAGGGGATTAGGGGGAATAAACAGGAGATTTCTCCTGTGGTCAAAATGAAAATTTGCTATCGCATGCTGATTTTCATTCGTTTGTGAATTCTTTTTGTTGAGCCACGAATACACGAATTTGGTCTCTTTCCTTGGCAAAAGGCACGAATTCCCCATCTCACGGCCTTTTTTCCGTATCAATTCGTCAATTCGTGGCGATTCAAACACAGCTCTTTAGAAGATTCCGGGGGGGCAAAGGAGCGAATCAGGAAATCAACTTTCGGCGAATGCGACTGAGGCTTTCTGGCTGGAGGCCGAGGTAGGAAGCGATGTATTGGAGGGGGATTTGCTTCATCAAGCGGGGATGTTTCTCCATGAATTTCAGGTAGCGCTGTTCGGCGGTCAGGCTCGCCCGCTCGTGTAGGCGTTGCTTCTCCTCTTCCCATGCCCGTTGCATCACCAGCATGGAAAATTCCCGGATGACATGGCCCCCTACCCCCATGAGAACCTCGACATTCTGCCGGGACACTTGCAGCATTTCGCAATCGGTGAGACTGACGATGGTTTCGGGCGATACAGTCTGAGCCATAAAGTGCTCATAGGAGGTAAAAAAGCGAGGGCCATCGTTGAGATCCGTGGTGATCTCCTGCCCTCTTTGATCTACAAAATAGTTGCGGAGGCAGCCAGAGGCGATGAAGTTGTGATATTGGGGCACTGTTCCCGCCTGTTGGATGATCGTTCCTTTTGGGAAAAAGGCCGGTTCAAAATGGTCCCGACACTGCTGTCGGTTTTCCTCTGGCATCGGCAAAAATTCCTCGATGTAGGCAAATAGGATGTCGAACATACGCGTGAGATTGGAGGTGAGAACAGGCTGCCCTGCATAGGGCAGATGAGAATCGCGAGGAAATGGTTGCTTGGAAACCTTCTTGCTCTTACCAACCATGCTCTGCGAACCTTTTTGCTTACCTACTCGTGAGAGTAACGAACCCTCACCTAATTCCACGGACTCATGCAAACCAGACAATTGATCGGCCAAAAAATTCAGGACATCCTTGTTTGGTCCAAGGTGGAGGTGGGGGGATTGGATCAAGCGAAAGTCTTCCTCCAATTAGAGCAAGGGGTTTTCGTCGGTATGCCTTGGGATCTGGAGCAGGAACACCTGGAAAGCGCTCCAATCGAAGGTTCCGTGAGTCTATTTGACAAGCTTCAGGATGAAGCCATATATGATGTCAATCCAGAGGAAAGATCTGTTGCAGAAATACTCGAAGCCAAAGAGGCCCGAGCCAATTCTTGGTGGGGGCGAATCAAAAAATCCTTCGGGATCACAGAAGGCCTTCCTAAGGAATATCGTCCCTACAAGATTGAATACCGGGAGAATCAAACAACGCATCTCCAAGGACAAGTAATCACAGACATCTTGATGTTCGAGGATTCGGATTCATCCTTGATCATTGAACTAGAGAATGGCTACTTCCTGAGAGAAACTTCGATCGCTCCTCACGGGACGGGGATGGCAGGCTTGCATTTTTATACAAGCCTGCAACATTTCGAGAGCCGCTACAACAGCGAATACGTCCGCTTTTCGGATCTGGAAAAGGATTGATCGATCCCCATGTCTCACTGATACCCCTGCGCCTGTAAGTGAAATAGCTCCGCATACAAGGCATCATTCGCCAGCAATTCTTCATGGGTTCCAATTTCCTGTAGTTGCCCTTGTTTCAGAACCAGGATTCTGTCAGCCATCCGAACGGTAGAAAAGCGGTGAGAAATCAGCACGGCCATACGGTCCTGAGTCAGTTCCGCGAAGCGCTCAAAAACCTCGTATTCCGCACGGGCGTCAAGAGCAGCGGTGGGTTCATCCAGGATCATGAGCTGAGCTTCCCGCATATAGGCCCGGCCCAGCGCGATTTTTTGCCATTGCCCCCCAGAGAGTTCTACTCCCCCTTCAAAACGTCGGCCAAGTCGCTGCTCATAACCTCCGGGCAAGTCTGACACTACGGTATCCGCCAGACTTTTGTGAGCGGCCGTTTCGATCATTGGCCGATTGGGAAGTTCTTCAATTTGTCCGATCGCAATGTTTTCTTCCGCTGACAACTGAAAGCGAACGTAGTCCTGGAAAATCACCCCGATGGCCTGGCGCAGTTCATTCAGGTCATACTCGCGCAAATCATGGCCGTCCAAGAGGATCCGCCCCTCGCTGGGGTCATATAGGCGGCCCAGCAATTTCACCAAGGTGGTCTTGCCAGCACCATTTTCCCCAACCAAGGCCAATTTCTCCCCAGCGTGCAAGGTGAAGGATAAATCGCGCATGGCATACTTTTCAGAGCCAGGATATTGGAAACTGACCTGCTCAAACACAAAGCCTTGTTGAATTGGCTGAGGAAACGGACGAGGTTTGACAGGAGAAGTGATGTTGGGTTCCAATTCTAGGAAGTCGAAGAAATCCGCCAAATAGAGAGCATTTTGAGCGATGGTAGAAAAGCGGGACAGAATGCTGCTCAGGGTATTGCGCAAGCGATTGAAGGAGCCAGATAGGAAAGTCAGGTCTCCCAAGGTGATCTGTCCATTGATGGTCTGGATGATGATCACCACGTAAGCGGCATAGTAGCCGATGGTTCCCAGGGTGTGGAAGACAAAGCCCCACCCAGCACGCTTGATGGCAAGGAGGCGATTGGCGAGATAATATTCGTGGGCGACCTTGGCGAAGCGATCCCGCAAAAAGCCTTGCAAGCCAAATACCTTGACCTCTTTGGCGGTCTGATCGCTGGCTCCCAGATAGCGGAGGTAGTCGAGTTCCCGTCGTTGAGGTGTCCAACTTCTCGCCAAAGAGTAGCTTCGTTGGTTGAAATGGGTCTCACTGATAAAGGCGGGAATCACCGCAATCACCAGCAAGAGAATCAACCAGGGGTTGAAAATGATGAGTCCGGCAGCCAAGAAGACCATAGATATGAGATCCTGAAT
>JBCCCJ010000345.1:0-6204 GCA_039033615.1 Bacteroidota bacterium | reverse complement strand
GGTGAAGCGTCTGCTTGCCAATCGCCGACCTTTTTGGGGAATCCCAATTTCTTCATGTGAAAGCTGTCCAACTGATTGATGGGGGTGGCGCTGACCAGGAGTTTCAAAAATGTACTTTCGCCGGGGAGATTGAACTCACGGTGATACTCGTTCACTCCCAAATCAATGAAGGCTCGTTTTTCGCCTCCCTGAATGGGTTGTTCGGTCCCAATGGATCTACACACATCTTCTCCTTTTTCATCCCCAGGAGGTTGCATGACCAGGACTGAGTTCCCCATTACTTTGGTGTCTGTAACCAGAAAGCCAAAATCTTCTGACATGATCGGCAGCGAAACATGGAATAGCTGGGGAGCATGGTTTACCAATTCAAAGCGAATCCAGGCTTCTTTTTTCCCTTCTTCTATGTCGAGGACATATCGACCATCCTGCGGTTTGAGCAAGCGTTCGCTTTTGGTCTCCTCGTTCCAACGGTACAGGCGAAACTCCACCGGATACATGCTGGTTTTGTCTTGGAGGGAATCGGGGACTCCGACAGAGGCCCGTTCTAGGTTTTTGAGATTCGTCCAGCGACTGATTTGCTTTAGGTGCTGATACAGCGTCTCTTTGTCTCCAGTCCGTTTGATCAAAGGAAGGGCTATCTGGCCCGGTCTGGTCAGTTCAAACTTGCCGACCCCCTTTTGGGGCTGCATGAATTGAATCACGAGATCCGCATCCCCTTCCTGCTCGACCAGTTCAATTGCCGCGGCGTCTTTGGCTTGTTCCAGCTTTTCTGCCAAAAAATCGCTCAGCTTGTGGGTAGCATCAGCCGAAGGATCCACCCAAATTCGCTGGATCGAAAGGTTCAGGCTGGGCAACTTGGCCCGATACATGGTTTTGCCGCTTTTGGGTTTCTTGTAGCTGGGGAGGTCGAGAATGGAATAAAACGGATAGACTTTCCGGATGCCGATTGATTGGGCTTCTTTTTCTTTTCCCTTCTCATACCATTCCACCTGGGTCTGGGCTTGTTGCTGATCCATAGGAATCCCATGAAACGCCCCCACACTCAACCGCCATTCATTGTCATCTGCACCATAATCTACCGTGGCATAGGTGGGCCGCTCATTGGCTGCATTGGAGAGGAATAGGTTGTAACGATCACTGAGTTGCCGAGAACGGATGTACACTTGTGGAGTTTGACCGTGGCTGCCTTCCTGATTCGACAGGTTGAAGTTCATGCGGTTTTGGACCCGGGTGTGCAGCTCCTGGTAGCTGATTTGTCCTTTGTGGGCCCGCAATACGTCTAACAAGGCGATGGAAAAAGCGCCGCGTTGGGCTTTGGGGTTCTCCCAGGCCAGTTCTATTTCCCGACAAGCGGCCAACATGATGTGATCTCCTTGAGGCATCACCTCGTCCAATTCTTTGGTGCCTGCTTCCAGTGCTTGCTTGAGCGCCACATCCTTGCTAAAGAGGAATTGATCCAACTTTCTGCCTGGTAAAGGGCTGCGGGATACCTGACGAGAGATGGCAGGCAAGTCCGGCGACGAAACAGAGCGGGTGTTGGACCCGGAATTGCAACAGTCAAAGATGGCCACCAAATGGGCTTTGGTACTTCCGTCCTCTGCGGTAGTCAAGGGGTGGAGCAGATAGCGAATTTCCTTATTGCTCAAAATGGCATCGGCCAGATTCGTCTGAGAAGGTCGTTCATAGGTAGCGCAGAGCAACCCACCGATGTTATTGTCCAACTCATCTTGGTGAAAGATGTCGTATTCGGTTTTTTCCCGCGCCCCATGACCGGAAAAATACAGAAGGAGGCTGTCTCCCGGCTGAGCTTGTCCGAGGTGCTGTTGAATAGCGGTTACCACATTGGATTTGGTGGCGACTTGGTCCCGAAGGACAACTGGTAAGACTTCTTCAAATTCTCCCTGGACAAAATCTTCCTGTAGATAAGTCTCCATGGCTGCGACATCATTGAGACAACCGCCAAGGGGGTGATTTTTGTAAGCATTGATGCCGATCAGCACGGCAAATAGACGCTTGCCGGGTGTTTCCGACGGAGGGATGAGCAGGATAGGCTCGGAGGCGGTGACAGACCTGGATCCGTCCACTTCTGGTAAATCTTCCATGGGAGCTTCGTTAGGTTCGTTTTCTTGAAGGGCTTGATCTGTTATTTCTGCTCCTTCCGACTTTTCCTCGCTTTCCGCTACTTCCTGTTCTGGCGCTGCCTCAATTTCTGCTGCTTCAGGAGGGGAATTGGGGACCAGCGTACCTGACTCAGGTTGGCTTAGATTTTTTTTTCCTCTTCGCTGCCAGACGAGGAATCTCCGGTAGTCTTTGAGCTGAGGAAGTTGGAAACGGCTGTATTTCCGGTAAGGCTGCGGGTGAACACGTCAGAGACTATGCCCCATAAAAAGAGTTTCAGAAAATCGTAAAAGCCATCTACGCCGAAGGTGTCTCCCGCATTGAGGTAAATTTCCTGGAAGCCCAGCAGGAGGATGATGAGAAAGGTGGCTAGAGAAGCCAACGGTCGGAAAAGGGCATAGCGCACTCGGGCATTGACTTTGATGCCGGAGAGGAAAAATAGGAGTTGATTGAAGCGTTGGCCCAGAGTCGGTTCGGCTGGGGGTTGAGGAGCTGGCTTGCCGAGTTTCACTTCCCGACGCAGTTGGGCCAATTCATCGTCGAAAGAAGGCATTGGCTCAGCGGTGGCATCTCGGGAACCATTGCTGATTTTCAGTTGTTTGGTAAGCTCTGCCAAGGATGCTTGAAACCGGGCCTCATCTCCATTCAAAATCGCCTGATTGGCTCTGCTTACTTGCTTGTAAGCGGCCTTTTCTGCTCCGCTCCCAGTCGGAAGTTCTGGTTCCATTTCTGCCCAGACTTCAGCTACGGCATCAATTTGCCCCAATTTGGTCTCCATGGCTTCCATCTGTTCCTGGATGGCTTGCCATTCTTCTTCGGACTTCGCAAGGTTGATGGCTTTGTTAAGGCCGCTGAGTTCGCGTTCCAGGATGGATCTGGTTTTGGGATCTGTCAATTGAGCGACCCTCCCCTGAAGGGGAATGAAGACATCCATGGCCTTCATTTGATCTTTGGCCTTGTCCACATCTTTCATCATGCGGCCTACCAAAATTCCCAGCAGCAAAACGAAAATGGCCCCCCAGACTCCAGAACGTCCATAGAGGGTGATCGGCATGGTGATATGAGACTGTTCCCCATCGACATGCAAACGGAGGTTCCCCCTGTATTCATCTGGAGGAATTTGCTGAGAAGAGAACGGAAAGTTCAGCGTCTGATACGAAAAGGGAGGAATGATGATGGGAAGCTCTCCTTTTGCCAAATGAGTTTCGTCCAGATTGGTATTGGTTTCTTGTCCTTGGAGGGAAAAAGAGATTCGTTCCAGGGCCACGTCGGTTCCCCCTTTATTTTCCACCCGCAAACTGATGGCGTTTTGGCGAATCCGGGGAGGGACCAGCCCATTGAGCCAAGAAGGAGAGACATAGCGAACTTCCAATTGGGAGTTGGGCTCGACCAAGGCAAGTTGGCCTTCCGTCATCAAACGTAATTCCAGCGGAATGACCGTGGTGCAACTGTCTTCTTTGGCATGGAGGAGGAGATTTCCCCGATAGATTCCTGAGGTTTTCCACTCCACGGGGATTGCGATTTCTTTGAGATCACCAGCTGCCAGACCCATCGCTGCGGCAGGCAATTTCAGTTGGCTTCCGGAGACATAGGCTTCATCCCCCACTCGCTCAAACCCGCCAGCTTTGAGGTGGAATTTGCCCCCTTTCTCACTGAAAAGGGTCAGGTATAAGATGGGGGATTCTCCATCGGCATTCAGCAGCAGGGAGCGACTCAAAGACTCCTGGGCAGGTTCCAGTCTGACAAGGGTGGGATCGCATTGGCTGCGGACAAGGTTTGGGAAGTGCATGACCAGTATCAGGGCGATGCTGCCCAGAAAACGAGCGACTACGGGCATGGACATATTGGTGTAGATGATCGGTAGGTGCAGGTATCAGGCTTTGTTGGGGAGGACTTTCCAGACTTCTTTGGCGAGGTGTTGAATCAATGCATCAGCTTTGTTGGGTGCTATGGACAGATCCTTGAAAAAGGTATTGCCTTTGAACAGTTTTGCCTTGAGCGAATATTTCCCATCTCCAGCTTTTTTGTACAATCCGCGAACCGCAAACGCTGCCGGGAAGCTGGATACATTCACAAACAGACCTTTTGATCGCAATCCCTTGTTACTTTCTTTTTCAAACATCAGATCGAGGCCTTCAGATAGGTTTTCATGGTCCCGCAACTCCTCTTCATCCAAAAAGACCGAGCGAATCAGGACCGGCTTCACACTGGCGACCGGAATGGCTTGCCTGGCTTGCTCGTCCGCTTTCCCAATCCAAAAAGTATCTGCCTTTCCTGGAGGCGCAGAAACGATGGGCTCTTGTACCTGTTTGACGTTATTGGCCAGTCTGGGTACCTCTTCCCGCGAGTGTCTGAATAGATTGACGATGTTGACGTGAGATTTATCATCAAGGGCCTTGCCTTTCATCCCAGATAGCAGGCTGTAGGTGAGCAGGCCATGCCCATAAACGGTGGTTTCAAAACTGACTTTATCGGCTGCGCTACCCGCCAGAATGTGCAAACCCGTCCGGTCTTTCATCAATTCCAAGACCCGCTCCTTGGTCCCATCTACCGATCTGCTGGCCACAAGCCCATCGATCAATTTTCCCGAATGGCAGGTATCCAAAATCAAGACTTGCTTTTGAGCCGGCATGCCATTCAGCCATCCAATCAGTTCATTTGTGGAAATGGCACCTGATTCTCGCTTGCTTTTGCTGGCTAAGTCTTTCTTTTTGGTAATGGCGTTGGTCAGATAATAAAATTGCTCCTCCTTGCCGCTGCCAGCATTTTCTCCATGACCAGCGAAATAGGTGACCAATACATCCTGAGGCTGCAATCTTTTGCTGTTTTTCAAATTCTCAAAAGCCGCCTGTACGTGGGCTTTGCTGGAGAATTGAGGTGAGTCAGGTTGCTGTGTGGTGAACAATTGAATGGAGACCCTTTGCTCTCCGAAGAATTGTTTGCCAACAATTTCCAGGGCTTTGGCAAAGCTCGCGGCGTCCTGATCTGGGTACGTCAATTTGGATACTTCCTTCCCTCCTTTGTAATCAGAACTGCCTACCACGATGGCATACAAGCTTTGAGGGCCTATTTCCGGGGTCTCGGTAAAGGCTTTCGAATCGGCAAGTCCTCTGGAAAAGCTCGGATTGAAATGAGGCGGATTCGTCTCCAAAGGAGGACTTTTCATCCAGCCTCCTTCATTGAACAAGCGTAGGGATAGCTGATTGGCATCCAAGCCTGGGAGGTAATATTCCGCGAATGCTGCCAAGTCAACCGCTATTTCGGTGGTGCGATCAGGATTGAGGTCTTCTTGTAGTTCTTTGGTTTGATTCAGAAACAGACTGACTTTTCCGATTCCGCCGCTTCGAGGAGTCAGCTTGATTTTGAGGCGGTTGTCATCGGTGATGGTTGCCGATTCCAACTTGGGATACAATTCATCGGAGCCAAAATCCTCGACCTGTCGGATTTGATCCAGGTTGCCAGTCAGGATGTTGTTCAGGAGGCCGGGCTCGTAGTAGCGGGTTTTGAGCTGCTCCAGGGCGATGATTTCCCGATTCTGTACAAAATAGAGGTCCTCCATCGCGCCTGGAGACGCATCAAATTGCCCATCGGGATTGATGACTGCCCAATCATGATCTCCGAGAAAAATCAGCCTGGCCAACTCCTGACCGCCGTTGTCCCAGATCACAATTCCGCCGTCTTCACTGGCAGTGAGCAGGTACTCCCCATCTGGTGAAAAGGCAACGTCCAGCACATCTGCCAAGTGCTGGCTCAGGTAGGCCAATTCTTTCCCTTCGAGGTCTATCAGGCGGGCCGAGGCACTCGCTGAACCAAGCAGCAACTGGTCCCCGGAGGGAGAAATGGCGATGGAAGTCAGCCCAAAATCGCTTCTGGGATCTTGCTCAAATCGTTTCACCGTTTGCCCGTTGGCATTCAGCAAATGCGCCCGACCGTCGTATCCGGCAGTAGCCACCACGGCTGTGAGTAAATTGGGAGAGGTAGAGAGAGCTGCTACATGGTAGAGATCATGCGATTGCCATGCAGATGCTTGAGTCCCATCCAGGTTCCAGCGGATCACGGCTTGCCTGATGGAATGATCGTTAGCAG
>JBCCCJ010000344.1:0-6210 GCA_039033615.1 Bacteroidota bacterium | reverse complement strand
CCGAGTTGGAATTTCTCTACCACTTCATCTTGGAGAAAGTCGTAGGTCCGAAAGGCCAGATTCTCTTGATTGCTGACATTTTGAATGTCAATGCCAAAGGTGCTGGTATAGCTGGGACGGAATCGTTTGAAGGTAACTCGCAAATCCGTCCGGAAGTAGTCAGGTAGCCGCTCGGTAAATCCATTGCTGGTATCGAATATCGTTTGCTGAATTTCCCTGGAGGCTTCCAGGTCTATCGGCATCGCTCTCATTCCCCCTTGATAAATCACTCGAAGATTGACCCCCCAGAGTTTCTGTTTGCCTTTTTTGTTGGTCCGCTCAAATTCCCGTCCTCCAGTAAAGCTGAAGCCGTATTGACCATTGTAGCGGGTGTCCCGCTTTTCTCCATCAGCGGCGGTATAGGTGGATTCATACAAGGAACCACTCGCCAGGAAATAATACCGTTTGTCGAGGTATTTCTCCACAGTTACTTCCAAGCCATAATTTTCGCCCGTTCCATCATTGACGAGAGAATCGGTCACATACCCTTCCAACAAATTGAGGGTGGAAAAGGTGCTGTTCGGAGCAGTGCCAATCGGAACCTGAAACAGACGTTGATAATACGGTTCAACCCGCAGATATAAATTATTGGCTAGCTGTTGCCGATAACTCAGGACGACGTGGTGGGCCCGGGTAAAGCCAAGGTCTTCGTTGACCGCCCGAAATTCGCCATCGGTTTGTTGGATGGTGGAAAAGTAGGTGCCTGGCAATTGCAACTGACTGTGCAGTCCATACGCCAGGCGAAGACTCTGTTTTCTATTGCTGGGCTGCCACGCCAAGGACAGACGAGGTTCCAGGCTGCTTTTGTCATTCAGGAGAAAGTACATCGCATGTACTCCGGCATTGAGTTCCCAGTCGGAAGTAAGTTGATAGCGCCAATTGGCATACGGCTGGATCAACCAATGACTGCCTTCGGTACTTGTCAGCGATTGCCAGTCTTCCGAAGTGATGGGCCGGCGGATGCGACTGCTCAGGTAAAAGGACAACTGATTGGCGTAGATTCCGGCGGTAAGGCTGGAACGATTGGAAAAGCTGTGGGTCAAGCTGGTTTTGATGGACAAACGCTGCTGGGTGAGGGTGTCTTCGTCCACTCGCGTCAGTTGCAGATCATCCTCGACATAATCTCCGATGCGGGTGCCTTGAATGCCAGATAAGGCAACGACACTGTTCAAGACCGTTTTGTCCCCTAAAAAATACTGATGCGTCAAGCCCACGGCTCCCATGCGGGAACCAAAGCGAATGTCAAAGCGATCTTTTTGTTCCGCTCGGAGGCTGTCTTCCCGAGGTCCAGCAAAGGTATTGCTGCTGATGCCTCCCATGGCGAACAGTCGGAAGTTTCCCGCCTTTTTGGTTGGTAGGTTCACGTGAAACGCAAAGTCCTGAAAGCGAATATCTTCTCCGCCAAAGGTTACGCCCATCTCCGCCAGCAGACCGGTGAAGGAATAGCGGTAGTTGAACAAGAAAGAGCTGCCTTGCGCCTTGCTGATCGGCCCTTCTGCCGACAAATCAATGCCGATCACGCCTGCTTGCCCAGTGAATTCATAGTTTTCTTCATTTCCTTTTCGGAAGTTGATATCAAATACCCCAGAAAGCGCATTGCCATATTGGGCACCAAAAGCGCCAGTGGAGAAAGTAGAATTGGCCAGCATCTGAGAGCTGAGGATGATGGTACCACCCCCACTTTGCGACAAACGATCCGAAAAAGTACCTGCATTGGTCAGGTGGTTGGGGTTGACAATGTCCACGCCTTCTAGCCGCCAAGAGAGACCGTTCGGAGAATTACCCCGAATGATGAGGTGGTTGGCCTGGTCATTGGATTGGACCACTCCCGGGAAAGAAGTCGCCATCCGGGCAGGATCAAAATAGACGGCCGCAAAACGCTTGCTTTCTTCCACGGTAAACAAGCGAGTACTCACCGGCGTAATTTCCCGAATGGAGTTGGCCGTGATTTCTACCGCTTCTTCTTCAAACAAAGTGGGCACCATGGTCAGGTCCAACACCATTTCTTTTCCTGCCTGTACCAACAAATCCGGGATCAATTGATCCTGATAGCCTTCCCCCCGAATCAACAACTGTTGCCTACCAACTGGCACCTCTTCCAGTCGGAACGCCCCAGTCTCATCTGTTGTGGTCTGTAAAGCTAAGTCCGGGATGCTGACCTGGATGTCAGACAGTCCTCGTCCTGTCTGCTCATGCTGGATATTCCCCCGGATGACTTGGGTCAAAGCAGAACCTTGAGCCATCACTTGAAGAGAGGGGAACAAACAAAGACTGAGGAGAATCAGCAGGAGAGTGGATCGAAAAAGGTGCATCATGTGTTGGTTGATGGAGTGCATGGGAAAAGGCGATTTCTATGCAATTAACAGGATTTTTCCCCGAAACTCTAGCAGAGTTGAGGAAAATCATTTCGTACCATACTTGGCCCGAACGAAGCGAATGCTAGAGAAATCGTTGGCCCGGAATCAAATCACCTGATGATTAAATGGCTGGATCACCATTTCAGAAACCACGCCTGAACTAGGCTGTTGGCACAAAAACCAGATGGCCCGTGCCGCTTCTTCTGCCACGATGAATTTGTTGCGCTGGACTCGCAGGTCGATGGTGTCCCAAAATGGACTGTCCACTCCCCCTAAATACAGATTGGTGATGCGGATGTTGGTCCGGCGGAGTTCTTCCCGAATGGATTTGAGCATGCCGTTGAGGCCATATTTCGAAGCGGAATAAGCTGCTGCACCACTCATGGGGGTTTTGCCTAAGACCCCTGGCAGGTGAATGACCAAACCTTCCTTGACTGCTTTCATCGGTGGGAGAAAGTGTTTCAGGAGCAAAAAAGGCCCGGTAAGGTTCACCGCTACGCTCTGCTGAAACTCCTCTGCCGAGAGACTTTCCAACGGCTTGATGATGCCAATCCCACTGGCATTGACCAAAACATCTATCTGTGGAACCATGGCGTGAATCTGATCAGCCACCGCTGTTACCTGATCTTCTTGAGTTACATCCATCAAGAACCTGCGTTCAGCAGGTAGCTGGAGTTGATTCCCGAGGGCTTCCAGGGCTTCCTCCCGCGTGCTGGTGAGGTATATGTGAGCCCCAGACTGAGCCAACATCTTGGCAGTTCTAGATCCGATTCCTCCGGTTGCCCCTACGACGAGGATGTGCTTATCTTTGATGACTTCCATGTAGTTGATATATGAGTTTGGCTATCCAACTTCTTTCCCTCAAGAATGTTCTGGCGTGCAACTCTCGAAGGCTTACCGACCGTCTTAGGAACGCTGAGGAAATAAAACACCAGAGCTTGCGCAGAGATGTTGTGCGAAGTCCACTTCAAGTCTTGGGAATGTAACCTATACTTTAATCCCAAAACCTAGCCTAGTTCCGATACTCAGAATGAACTAATTTAGGGGAGGATTTTCTGACGTAGGATTCGTGCAAAAGGTCAAGCAAGAAGGGAAGGTTATTTTTGAAGCGTTCCTTATTCACAAGTTGAATGTTACTCATAGATATGAATAGATTACGTTTGATGGGGTGCGGACTGCTCCTGTTGCTAAGCACACAAATCAGCCTGAGTCAAATTCCCGCGCTGGGAGAAGCGTCCCCTCGCATTGATGGAACCTGGGAGGCATGGCCTGCTCCCCAGCCCTTGGATCGGGAAGGAGTCGAATACGCGCTCCAGTCAGGAGATACCACTTTGTTTATTGGGATGAGAATTTCCGATCAACAATTGCAGCAACAGATTTTGCTGTGTGGGTTGACGCTTTGGGTAGGGAAAAAACCGAAAATTCCACATGGCAAAGGCATCGGATTCCCGGTGGGCACGCCGGAAGAATTGCGCCCGCAGGATTCTCAACGCTTCCTATGGGTGATCCGGGAATTGGAAGGGAAGATGAACCAAGAGGTGGGCAATGTGGAGGGCATGGAATTGGTGAATATCTATGGAGGGGGAGAAAAGACCTGGGGCAGCCATCAGCGGGAAAGCGGACTCCGGGCCGCCATCGGTCGAGACAAAAATGAGCGGATGGTGATTGAGTGGGCCATTCCCCTGGTACTGATCGAGGATAAAATGGACAAAAAAGGTCGATTTGATCTTTGGTGGCAGACCGGCAAATTGGGGCGGCCCAAGGATGTGTATGGCGGAGATGCCGTTGGACTCAGTGGAGGAGCTCTCTCCAATCCCGATCGGGTAGGAGGGGAGACCTTGCGAATGATCCAGGCCCGTCAGGATCGCTATCGGGAATTTGCCAGTCGCAAGGAATTTCGCTTACGAAAGCTCTTTGTACCAAAAATCGAGTGAGCTGGGAATAAAAGGAAAGTCCTCCTTGTCTAAGTGAAAAAGCAGCGAGTGATTCGTCAAAGCACGTCTGATCTGGAATTGATTCAACGGTCCCAATCTGGAGACCAGGAATCCTTTCGGCAGTTGGTCGAGCGCTATGAGGGGCAGGTGGCAGCTACCGTGATCGGAATGTTGGGATACGGGACAGAGGCAGAAGATGTAGGCCAGGAGGTGTTCATTCGCTTTTTTCGTTCTTTAGCTAACTTTCGGGGGGATTCGGCTTTGGGAACCTATCTGACCCGGATTGCGATCAACCTCTCGCTCAACGCCTTAAAAAAGCGCAAACGTCAACAGTGGTTTTCCCTCTTTTCCTCCAAAGAGGACGGCCCGGAAATGCAACTGCCGGATCATGGCTTGACTCAGGACCAGAAAAATACCCAGGCCTTGGTGCAAACAGCGCTGCAACAGGTAGAACCCCAGTTTCGAACGGTGTTGGTTTTGCGCCTGCTGGAAGGCTATTCGACCAAAGAAACGGCCAAGTTGCTGGAACTTCCCCAAGGCACCGTGCTGTCCCGCCTGAGTCGGGGCCAGAAAAAATTGAAACAAGTGTTGCTCCGAATGGGCGCCTTACCCTAACGCATTCAACTGTTCAGGAATATGAATTCTCATCCTTTGTATCCCTTACTGCTCCGTTCCTTGGACGCGCCGCTTTCTTCGGAAGAACAACAGCGCCTGGATCAGGCCTTGGCTGAAGATGCAGAATTGGCCAAGCTCAGAACCCAATTGCTGGAGATGCGCGAATGGGTTTCAGAACCGGGATTCCAATTTGCTCCTTTCTTTGCCGCCAAAGTCCTGCACAAATTGTCTCCAGAAGCCATTCAGGAAAGTGGTTGGTGGCAGGATTTGGTATATGCCTTTCAACGGGTAAGCGTACCTGCGATGGCGCTCATGCTGATCTTGTTTGCCATGCTCGCCTTCGCCGAACAAAGCCTGAGCCTCGACGCAATTACCGGGCTTTCCGACCTCAGTATGGATGATTTTTGGACCGAGAGTTATTACAACGAATTAGGATCATGACTACCACCCGATACAAATCTTTTTTGCTGCTGACGACGACTCTCTTGATTGGGGTGGTGATCGGCATGCTCCTCAGCGGATATTGGACCCGAAAGCAGATCGCGGATATGCGAAATAGCATCGAAAAAGAAACCCGCTTTGTCGAACGAATGGGAGAGCATTTGAAGGCAGATCCTGCCACGATGGAGCAAATCCGCCCCATTTTAGAGACCCACTTTGAAAAGGTGCAGGCCGATCATCAGGAATTTCGCCAAAGTATGCGGGAAGAGCGCCTGGACCTGGTTGATTCTTTGCGTCCCTACCTCAATGCCAGTCAGTTACAACGATTGGAAGAAATGCGCTTCAAAAAACCCCGGCGTCCACACAAGCGGAGACGACCCAAAGATGGACCACCGCCGTATGAAAAAGGGGATTTCCCGCCACATGAGGAGGAGAGATAGAGATTTTGCAATTTTATCCAGCTTTTCTTATCATTTTTTCTAATCTACTTCGTCAAAATTGCGTAATGGAAAAGCTAAACACGTTGCGCAATGAAGAATATGCGATACCTACCAATTCTGTTAACGTTGATTGCCTGTTTTGGCGCTCAACAGGGAACCAGCCAAACCTACGCCAGCATGGAGCAAGAAGGCGCGGCCTTGGTTTCAGAAGTGCTGGAAGAAGCTGGGATTTCTGCGGACAACTCTTTTTTTGAAGGGGAATCTCCTATCAAAATGGAGCTGACGTTTGACTTCAAAAAGTTGCGAAAAAATAAACGTAAAGATGAATACTTGCCAGCTGAGATGACGGGGGGGTTGGCCAGGGAGGAGGGGGTCTCCGGGGGG
>JBCCCJ010000343.1:0-6213 GCA_039033615.1 Bacteroidota bacterium | reverse complement strand
TGCTGGAACTTTTGATAGGCTACGAGGGAAGGATCATCTGTCAAAATGACTTGAGAGAAGGCTTGTACCAACTCTCTGCCCCGATTGTTCCACATAAACGTGGTAATCAACCCCAGTACCACGAGGATGGGGAGACGTTTTCGAAGGATGAAAGTTGCTATCGACTGCCAAACGGGGTTCATAAGCGGCAAAGGTAGGAATTTTTTCTCAGCCGCGAAGAAAAAGGGAGTCGGTCAGAACCTATTGGGAAGTAGGAATTAAGAGGATTTCTACCCTGCGATTTTTTTGTTGACCATCTGTTGTACCATTGGAGAATTGGGGCTCGAATTTTCCCTTGCCGGTGGTTTGGATTCGCAAGGGGGAAACCCCACTGGCAATCAAGAAACGACCCACGCTGCTGGCCCGTTGCGTACTCAGTTCCCAGGTGTCTGTGGCCCCTTTGGCAACCTGGATTTCGGTATTGTCGGTATGTCCGCGCAGCGAAAGGTGGATGTGTTTGTTTGCCTTCAGCAATTCCGCCAAGGCTACCATGGCTTCCTGACTGGTCTCCGAAAGTTGGGTACTTCCCCGTTCAAAGAAGATTTGATCTGACCATATGGCGGGCTTGCTAAGCGTTTTTTGTGGGGAGACCCCTCTGGTCTTCTGCTGGGCTTTGCGCTGATTGGGGGCTGTTTCTGTGGAGGAAGGATCAGGCTCTGCTGGAGTCAAGTCTTGGGTAGATACCGTAGGCAGACTGGTTTCCTCGGTAGAAGGCTCGACCATGGCGGCGGTATAGCGGGGTTCGACTTTTCGGTAATACACCTCGCTGACGTACTCCTGCAAGCGATCGTTGAGATATTGCTCCATGGCCAGTTCGTTGCGCAAGGAATCTACTTCCGCCTTGCGCTGATTGTACTGACCCGATGGCACGCATGCCAGACAGCTAAGGAGCCACCCAATCGCCAGGAACATCACTCTTTGTCGCATAGAAAGCAAATTAAGGAAGAAAAAGGAAAGAGACTAGCAGAATAAGAGTTCCGCATGATCAATTCATGTATCTGCTTGGATACTTCTCCCGGCCTTTTGTTTGATTTTTTGCCACGAATGAAACGAATTTTTCCCCTCACTCCTTTTTTCGTGTTCATTCGTCAATTCTAGGTAAGACTCATTTTCACCGGCTACGAATGAAACAAATGTTCTTTTCTCACCCGCTTTTCGTGTTCATTCGGGAATTCGTGGCGGTCCCAAAGGAGGGGGCATGTTTACATACGGAAGCCCTGAGGAGGCGGAGGTAGTACAAGTCCTTTCTTTTCGCCTCAATTCCCCGTAATTTCCGCGCCTGAAACTCACAACCTTATGGCATTGAATATCGACTTACTCCGAGACCTTTGTCTCATCCCCGGGCCTCCGGGGGGAGAGGCCCCGATTCGAGAGCGGGTCCTCAAAGAAGTGAATCAACTGGCGGACGTCGTCACCGTGGACAACATGGGCAACGTCATCGCCTTGAAAAAGGGCAAGCGGGACCTCAAAGTCATGGCTGCTGCGCACATGGATGAGCTGGGCTTTGTGATCACCCACATCGACAAAGATGGCTTTGCGCGCTTTCATACCCTGGGAGGCTTTGATCCCAAAAGCCTCACGGCTCAGCGGGTGATTGTGCACGGGAAAGAAGATGTGATCGGGGTTATGGGTAGCAAAGCGCCCCACATCATGGCTCCAGAAGAGCGCAACAAAGCCCCCAAAATCAGTGATTACTTCATCGACTTCGGGATGTCTGGAGAACAGGTGAAAGCCTTGATATCCGTGGGCGATCAGGCGACCCGTGAAAGGGACTTGGTGATGGTCGGCGATTGTGTCAGTACCAAATCCCTGGACAATCGGGTATCGGTGTATATCTTGATTGAGACCTTGCGGGCCTTACAAGAGCCTGCCTACGATTTCTATGCAGTATTCACCGTACAAGAAGAAGTGGGATTACGGGGCGCAACCACCGCCACTCGGCAGATCAATCCGCAGTTTGGCTTTGGCTTGGATACGACCATCGCCAATGATTTGCCCGTTTCTCAAGAGCACGAGAAAATCACCGAGCTTGGCAAAGGGACCGCCATCAAAATCATGGATTCTTCCGTGATCAGCGATCAGCGCATGGTTCGCTTCATGAAAGAGGTAGCCCATCGGCACGAAATTCCCTGGCAGCCGGAAATCTTGACTGGGGGAGGCACTGACACCGCCTCTTTGCAACGGTCGGCAGATGGAGCGATTGTGGGCTGTGTGTCTATTCCCACCCGCCACATTCATTCCGTGGTAGAAATGTGCCATCAAGCAGACATTCAAAGTAGCATCGAACTGTTGACTCGCTGCGTCGAAGAATTAGATCAATTTGACTTCAACTGGTAATGGAGAAAGCATATCTTGAGGCAACTGAATACCTCAAAAAAAATTATTCAGAGCAGCCAGAAATCGGTCTGGTATTGGGAACGGGCTTGGGGGCTTTGGCAGAGGAGATCGAAGCCGAAAAAGTCATCCCTTACAATTTCATCCCTCACTTTCCCATTTCGACGGTGGAGAGCCATTTTGGGAAGTTGATCTTTGGAAAATTGGCAGGCAAACGGGTCATGGCCATGCAAGGTCGTATGCACTTTTATGAAGGCTATTCCATGCGCGAATTGACCTTTCCCATCCGCATCATGAAACTGATGGGCGTGCACACCCTGTTGTTGTCCAATGCTTCCGGCGCGCTGAATCTCGATTATCAGAATGGCGATCTGGTCGTCCTAGATGATCACATCAATTTGCAGGGGGCCAATCCACTCATTGGCCCTAATATGGATGATTTTGGCCCCCGCTTTCCAGATATGAGCCGCCCCTACGATCCCGAGATTGTAGATCAGATGCTCCGCATCGGGGCAGATCACAGCTACCGCATCCACAAAGGGGTATATGTCGGAGTGACGGGACCCAACCTGGAGACCAGAGCCGAATATCGGTACATGCGGATCATTGGCGGAGACATCGTGGGCATGTCCACCGTGCCGGAGTGCCTGGTGGCTCGCCACATGGGCATGCGAGTAGGTGCTTTATCGGTGGTAACTGATATCGGCGATCCGGACAACCTCCATGAAGTGACCCTAGATGATGTCATTGCGATTGCTAACAGTGCCGAACCCAAGATGCGAGACATCTTCATGACGATGCTGCCAAATTTGTAACCAACCTTTGGGAACGATCCTGACACTTTGAGCCAGAATTGAATTTCCTTGTGAAGCGAAACCGAAACCTTAGGGTCTGTTCCATTGTTTGGCTGCGAGTATCCTTGCTTGCAGGAGCCCTATTGATAGCTATGCCCACGGCTTGGTCGCAGTTTGGGGGAACCCAAGGATTTGGTGGAGGAGGCGGCTTCGGTGGGGGTGGTGGTGGCCTAGGGGGATTTGGCAGCAGCGGCTTTGGGGGGGGATTTGATAATGGCTTTGCAGGTTCGGGAAGTGGCGCAGGTTTGTCGCTGGATTCTGTAGGAACTGATTCTATGATGGGGCTGAAGGTGCCTCCGAATACGGCCGTTTTTCAGCCTGCTCAGATGTTTCAGCATCAGCCCTACGAGGAAAAAATACATACCGATTTCTCTACCTTGCACCTGTGGGATCCACTGGATGCGGTACAAGGATTTGTACAGACTTTGGGACAAATCGGGAAACCCTATCAAGCCTTTCATCATGGCTTTGCGGAGCGCCACTACGATCAGCCGTACTGGTACAATCCCATAATGGGGCGCTACAATCGGCATATGCTGAACATCAGGGAACAGGTTCGCTATTTTGATACCAAAACTCCTTATGTGCGGGTAGAATATTTCCAGGGGCCTCAGTCTTTGCAAACTGTCAGTGTCGACCTGTCGCAGAACATCACCCCATTTTGGAATGTGACTGGCTTTCTTCGAAGACGTAGGGCGGTGGGAATTTACCGTTCCAATACTACAGACCATACTTCCCTCTATCTCAGCGGGAATTATCACCTGCCCAATCGGCGCTACTTTGCTTTTGGGCATTTTCGGCACAATGTCCTCAATGATGAATTGAACGGGGGAGTCCCTCGCGCCCAAAGTGATGACTATCCGGTGGTGGATGGCATCACGGGTGATGTGTTAAGGTTATTAAACGCTTCTTTTTTTAAAGCAGGTTCTTCCCCAGTCTTGGACGGGGCCACCCATCGGCGACAAGTTCAGTCCTTGTATTTAGACCACTATTATCACCTGATTGGACATCCAGACAGCAGCAGTCAAATCAGCAAACTGACCTTCCGAAACGAAACCAGTTGGGAAGTGCAACGGTTCACTTTCACCGACCCCGGTATTAACCTTTCTACCCTGGAGAATAATCTCATTCCGGTTTATCCAACCTTGGCCCCGGATTCGACAGATATTTTTGAAAACTATACCGGACAGTGGTTCAATTTGCGCGGGGAAGCCAGTTATACACTCGAACCTCGGGAGGGCTTTCGCCTCAACGTCAATGGTGGCCTCAACTATCAGCGGGTCAACCTGATCAAAGATACCTTGCTGGCAGGCCAAAATATCACCGAGCAGGTGGTCAAAGCCAAGCTGGAAATTCCTTGGCTGATTGCCAATGGCAAACTGGTGCAGCGGGTCTCCGATCGCTTTCCGGTGCAGCGGACCCTGGACTTAAGTGGGAAAATCTATCCCCTCGGTTTCGCCCCAGCCTATCGCTTCAAAGATACCCTCAGCACCGACAGCCTGAACCAACGGCAACTGAAAAAACGCACCCGCGCCCTATCCAAAGATCGCATTCCCCTCAGCATTTCTCTGGAGTACAACTTGCGGGACCTGAACCCTTCCTTGTTCCAATCCTATTTTGTGGGTGATTCTGGTAATGGCTTTCAGCCCAATCCCGACCTCACCAATCAGAATTTTAATCACCTCTCAGCAGGCCTTCGTTATGATTTTCGGACGCCGATTGTCGGCAAAGATACCCTGCTACCCATGTACGGGGAGGTTAAGGTCTTCCTTTCGCGCATGGGGAGCATGATTTACTACGACGACAGCATGAAGGTGATGCAGGCCCAAAATGGGGAATCTCTGACTCGGGTGGGCGCTACCCTGGATTTTCGCCTGCGTTTTGCCCGGAAGTTTTACTTGCAGTCCTTCACCACCACCCAACTGCCCACCACTTCCGGCACCAATGAGGTCATCGACCTCTATGCCTTGAGCGTCCCTCGACTGAGCACCCGGACCTCGCTGTTTTATGAAAATCATCGGGTGAAATTCGCCCGGGCCTTTCGGGTGGGGGTGGACGTCACCTATAACACCGACTTTGTCGGGCAAACGCTGGATCCGATCTCAGGAGAGTTCTTCCCCACCAGCTATCGCGTCCCGGCCTATGCCCGCACCGATGTTTACGCTTCCCTCAACTTGCGAGGGGTGTACTTGACGGTCAAATATCAGCACCTCAACGAAGGCATTCCCTACCGGGGCTATTACACCACGCCTTTTTATCCCATGCTGGAACGAAGTTTCCTCCTGGGCGTGAAGTGGACCTTTTATAATTGAGTCGATGTAGCGGGGAATTGCATTCCGCGCAGTTGCCTGTACCGAATGTAATTCGGAGCTATAAAGGGAAGTAGCTTGGAGTTGTACTCCGCAGAATTAGAATTCGATCCGCTCGCGGAAACCGAGTACAAGCGGAAGGGAAAAATTCAATGAATATCCGCACAATAAATCGGTAAGTCTAATATGTATTAGGAGAAGATTGCTGAATTTGTGGCAAAAAAGTTGCGGTTGATCGATTTTTTTTTTGTTTCAAGGGGGTAATCAACTTTTATCCTTGAACTCCTAACTTATTATTACCATGAAAAGAATCCATGTGTTAATCGGAATGCTATGCTTTGTCTTTTTTGCTTGTGAACAAGACCCAGCATCTATTATCAAGCAGAAAGCAGAAGGAGAAATTAATTTTTTGGCAGAAACGTCACTTCCTACTTACACCCAAAATGCCTACGTAGGGGGATTGAAATTGCCGAACCGCTCAGAGGTTATTTTGTCTGAAGATCAATCATCTGTCACGTTTGTCTTTCCTGAAGGGATAAAATACGTTAGTTACAACGAAGCGGGAGAAATAGAACTGTTAGAAAGAAAAACCTATACCTGTACTTGTAGTGAAGCGGGGAGTTGTACTGTATTTAATAGTGGTACTTCCTACGGTTGTTTGCATGGTTCTTGTGGGG
>JBCCCJ010000342.1:0-6213 GCA_039033615.1 Bacteroidota bacterium | reverse complement strand
TTTGTGTGGCGGACAATGGGATTGGAATCGCCCCGGAATATCAGGACAAGATCTTCATGATTTTTCGCCGCTTGAACCAGAAATATGAAGGAACAGGTATTGGTCTGGCGATGTGCAAGAAGATCGCCGAACAACACCAAGGAAGCATCCGCGTGGATTCAACGCTTGGTCAGGGAAGCACCTTTTACTTTACCATTCGCCGAAGTCCCGAGACAGACCTGGTCTCTACTAAGCCGCTGAAGCTCGGTTGAGATACGTTCGGAAAGAATCAAAATATTGAATGTCCTTGGAGGATAGCTCCAGACAATACTGCTCTGTCTGCAGGGTGGGGAAGATCGTCCCTTCCGTTTGTAGCAGCAGAGCGACCAATTGATCCAACTCTGAACGGTCAGGAAAAAGAATGAAAATTTCATCCTCATCATTGGAATTAAGTTCCATTCCGTTGCCAAATTGAATCTCCAGGCTCAACCACCTTGGCGAAATGCGCCAGAAGTTAGAAAGGAAACTACCCAACGCTTGGGGCGTTTTGCCTTGTTTTTCCTGCCAGTTGCCTCGGCCTTCGATTGGCAGCCCCTTCCACTGCGTAATGGTCAATTCATCCGTTAGACACGATAGGAGGCGATTTAAGGGGAAATTATATACCGCCAAAACCGCGCCCTGTGAAGCAAGTTTGCTCACATCTAGGATGATGGGTAAGTGAGATGACACGATCTGAGTCATACGATTATTTCTATGTTGACGGTCTATGTACCTCAGTTTCGTCAACTTATTTTTCAAAAACAAATGTAGATTTGGCTATTTTTGGGACATATTTTTCCATTTTTAACATTTACTTAACAAAGAATTGCCCCCTATGACATCTTGAGTGTTTGTTTTGTGGTTTGAACAAATTGCTCCTATGCCACTCAAACGCACCGTCGCTGATTTCCTGTTTCGGAGGGTTCATCAAAACAATCTCATTTACAATTGCTGTTGGGAAGATCCGGCATGTGATCGGGATCTGCTGAATATCGGCCCAGACAGCCAAATCGTGATGATTACGAGTGCGGGATGCAATGCGATCACGTATCTGCTGGAGAACCCTGCTTCCATTTCTGCAGTGGACGTCAACCCTCGACAGAACGCCTTACTCAACCTGAAAAAAGCCTTGTTTCAGCATGGTGATTATGAATGGTTGTATGCCTTCTTTGGAGAGGGAAAACATCCCGATTATAAGGGGATTTATCGTACCTTTTTGCGCCCTTTTCTATCAGATTCAGACATCGAATTTTGGGACAAACACCTCAAATATTTCAATGGAAAAGGCTGGTTGAATAGTTTTTACTTCAACGGAACCTCCGGTTTGTTGGCGAGGATGTTTGCGCACTACCTGGATTTGCAGCCAAAGTTGAAGCAGCAAGTTCGAGCGATCTTTCAAGCGGAGAACCTGGAAAAGCAGCGGGAGATGTACCTTGAAATTGAGCAACGCTTGTTTCGCCGTCCCATTCGCTGGGCTCTCAATCGCCAATCTACGCTCCACTTGGCAGGGGTGCCAGCCAATCAAACGCAGCTCATCCTGAGTGAATATCCAGAGGAGGGAGTAGCTGGCTTCGTGATGGATTGCTTCCGCAACATCTTTTACGATTTGCCCATCCAGTCCAACTATTTTTGGTACGTGTACATCTACGGGCAGTACGACGAGCACTTTTGTCCGGAGTACCTCAAGGAGCGGCATTTTGAACACATCCGCACCCGAATTGACCGCATCCAGACCCATGACACCTCCATTTCCCAATTCCTGAAAACTCATCCAGATCAATATTCGCACTTTGTCTTGCTGGATCACCAGGATTGGTTGGCGAGTCATGATCCCGAATCCCTGAAAGAAGAATGGGAGTTGATCCTTCAGAATAGTCGGCCCCAAACGCGCGTTCTGCTCCGATCTGCCGCTTCTGAGGTAGATTTCTTCCCTGAATGTGTAGCGGAGCATGTCCGTTTTGACGTAGAGGCAGCTCGGACCATGCATCAACAGGATCGAGTTGGTACCTACGGAAGTACTTATTTGGGAATCGTTCAATGAATCAGAGCCATGGGATTTTTGACTGACGAATTGGCCCAGGAGGCCTCCGAACAGCAGGCCAATATCCAGGCCTATTACGATGCGCACGCTCGGGTGTACGACCTGAGTCGGTGGAGCTTTTTGTTTGGGCGAAAGGCGCTGGTCCGCGAATTGCCCTTTGCCTCAGAAGACAGGTTTGATTTGTTGGAAGTAGGGTGTGGGACGGGGTATAATCTCAAGCGTTTGCATCAGCAGTATCCCAAGGCCCATTTGACCGGCTTAGATGTGTCAGCTCAGATGATTGAGCGGAGCAAGAAAAAGTTTTCCTCTGAGGAACAGGTATCCTTCGTCGAAGCTCCTTATACGTCGGAACGCTCTTTTCCAGAAGGGTTTGACGTCGTCCTCTTTTCTTATTGCCTGACCATGATCAATCCCCAATGGGGAGACATGCTCCAAACGGCTTTGGGACACGTACGCCCGGGTGGCTATCTCGCAATGGTGGATTTCCATGACTCTCGTTTTCCCTGGTTCAAGCGTTGGATGGAGCGCAACCATGTCCGCATGGATAGGCATCTGCTTCCGGTGCTGGAGCAGCAATATGAGCCGATCATTCGGGAAGTCAAGACTGGATATGGAGGGATTTGGGCGTACGTGAAATTTGTGGGGAGAAAGCATCCTTGATCATCCTCCGAGTGACTTTCTGAATACCTTTTTCACTGCTTTTAGCCAAACTTGGCGTCGCCTGTCGTTCCGGAGAGCTGGAATCTTCGAAAGGGCCATACTTTTTTGTCGGCAGAAAAGGTACGCGCTCATACCCAACCGCTAGTGCTTGCGGAATGAAGTTTCCATCCATAAAACTTGCCCTTTTCCCGCGTAGCTGCGTCAAACAAGGCTCATATATGTCCATAAACTCGCCTTTTCTTTGCTAGCCAGTTGAAAAATTGTCTGCGCTTGATTTGGTCAGTTACTTAGCTCCGAAAGCACTAGGAATATGATCCCAGATCAAAAGATGGCCCCTCCAAAACGGAAGGGCCACGCCTTATTACCCTCGGAAGGGCTGGAGAGATCTTACTTGAGAGATTCCTTGTATCGCTTGGCTTTCTCAACGGATACCCGATCCAGAATCAATTCTCTGTGATCTTCTATGGAAAGGCCTGCCGCTTCATATTTCTGGAGCAGAGATGCGGGGATGCGACGGGTGATGAAATCCGAATGGCTCGGCAAGTCATAGCCCGCTTGTCGGTAGGTCTGTAGAAAGCCCGCTGGGATCCGTTGGTTCAGCCATTTCTTGTAGGCGTGCACGTCTAGTCCCATTTCTTCGTACGCTTTCATCATCTTGGCTGGTACCCTACTGTTGAGGAAACTTTTGTGCTCTTTGACGTCAAATCCTGCGTCCTCGTATTCCTTCATCAGATCGCTTGGCACCCGGCTGTCAAGAAAACTTTTGTACTCTTTTACCTCGAATCCAGCCGCTTGATACTCCTTCATCAGTTCGCTGGGCACTCGACTGTTGAGGAAGCTCTTATATTCCTTGGGTTCAAAGCCCGCCGCCTCGTATTCCTTCATCAGATCGCTGGGCACTCGGCTGTTGAGGAAGCTCTGGTATTCTGTTACCTCAAATCCTGCATCCTCGTATTCCTTCATCAGATCGCTCGGAACCCGACTGTTCAGGAAACTTTTGTGCTCTTTGACGTCAAAGCCTGCGGCCTCGTATTCCTTCATCAGATCACTTGGTACCCGGCTGTTGAGGAAGCTCTTATATTCCTTGGGTTCAAAGCCAGCTGCTTGGTACTCCTTCATCAGATCGCTTGGTACCCGACTGTTGAGGAAGCTCTGGTATTCCTTGGGTTCAAATCCTGCGGCCTCGTATTCCTTCATCAGGTCGCTCGGCACCCGACTGTTGAGGAAGCTTTTATACTCCTTTACGTCAAATCCTGCGGCCTTGTACTCTTTCATCAGATCGCTTGGCACCCGACTGTTGAGAAAGCTCTGATATTCCTTGGGCTCAAATCCTGCGGCCTTGTACTCCTTCATCAGATCGCTTGGTACCCGACTGTTGAGGAAGCTCTGATATTCCTTGGGCTCAAATCCTGCGGCCTTGTACTCCTTCATCAGGTCGCTTGGTACCCGACTCCGAAGCAGAGACTGATATTTCTTGATGTCTAGCCCTGCTTCTTGATAGCTCGCGACCAGATCGGCGGGAGTATTCTCGACCATCAAACGATCTGTAAGCTCTCCTGATAGATTCAACTGTTGGAGGGCCGCCAAATTGGATAAGTATTCCTCCTCTTCCGCTCCGTGGAAAAACATCCGAAACAACAGTTCATCCGTGGTGCGGCGAATTCCTTTTTTATTTAGTTCCTGAATGAAGGCTTGACTCGGCTCAAAGCTGAAATTGCCTTCCCCTTTTTCTCCCTGAAAGCTACCAGTGAATTTGACAGTGCCGGCTTTGCGTTCCAGGGTGAAAGTACCCACGCTAGAGACATTCTTCGGAGAAAACTCTGTGAACGCATAGCAACTCTGCTGAATCCAATTCCATTCTTTCTCCATGTAGCGGATGAAACGAAGGCACAATTCGTCCTCTGACTCAATGCCTTCCCATTTGCCCGAAATGGTTCCAGCGCGGTGGAGGATTGGGGTATGCACTAGGACAGCGGAAGGGAACGGGCTTGCCTGCTGGGGGGAGACCGAAGGGCGTTGGGGAGCAGGAGCTACCTCTGGTTCAGAAACGGTCTGACCCTTGGTCCAATTGGTGACAGGCAGGGGCGTAGCCGGCATTTCTGTGAAGTTGAACCAGGCCATCATCAGGGCAATGGACGGCAACAGCCACAGGACTCGAAGGGCAGAGCGGGGAGAAGAAGTGGGAGTATTCATCATGAGGATTCTTTTTTTCAACATAGAATGGCGATAGTTGGCGACCATTTGGTAGCTGTGGTTAGTAGCCGAAGCCTGCAACAAGCTCATCTGGTACGCCTGAGGGTCATGCTGTTGGGACAGCAGGGTGGTATCGGTCAGATACTCTAGATTTTCTTTGAGGCTTTTGCGATAGCTCCAGGCCAGGGGATTGAACCACTGCACAATCACCAGGAATTCGGCGAGGAGAATGTCCAGGCTGTGCCATTGATCAGCGTGGATCTTCTCATGGGCCAGCACATGATGAGCCGTCGCAGCATCCAAACCACGGAGATGGATGAACAGGTAATGGAAGAAGGAGAAGGCGCCTTTATCTGGGAGATGAACCAGTACATAGCCCGACATGCGATCCTTGGGCAGGCGAATCGTAGATCGAATCAAGCCAGTCATTTGCATGAGAAAGCGGATCGTCAGCAAGACCACCCCCGCCAGGTATACCCATCCCATCCAATCTTGCCAACTCCACCGATGCCAGAAAGCAGGACTGATCGTTTGCTGATTGTTGGGAGCAAGTGGCACATACAGTTCTGTCTGGTTGGGCGTTTCCTCCTCCCAAACGACTAGCGCATTACCTCTCGCCTCGATTTCTGGTGGAATCTCTGCTACAAAAGACTCTGGAGAAGTCGATGCTGATTCGCCAGGAGATTGCAACCAGGTTTGCAAGGTCCAGGGGGCCGGAATCTCCAATTGAGGCAAACTGATGGCCAGAGCCATTCCCCCAATCAGGAACCAGCGATGGAGACCAAAGTGGGTTTGGCGAGCCAGGAGGCCCCGATACAGGGCATATATCAGCCCAATGATCAGAGCAGAATACAATAAAGAAGTGATCATGATTGTTTGCCTTTTTGAATCAAATGGATGATTTCTTGAACCTCCTCTTCATCCAACTCCTCTTCCTCAGCGAAGTAAGCTACCAGGTTTTTGTAGGAGTTGTCGAAGTAAGAGCTAAGGAGGCGGCCTACCTCCTGCTTTCGATATTGCTCCCGACTGATGAGCGGATAATACTGATGGGCATTGCCCAAGCTCCTCCGACCGACAAAACCCTTTTCCTCCAGGACTTTGACCATGGTCGCAACCGAGTTGTAGTGAGGCTTTGGATGGGGAAGGGTCTCGGTAATTTCCTTGATGAAGGCCTGTTCCAACCCCCACAAAGCTTGCATGATTTGTTCTTCCCGTTTGGCTAATTTCTGCATGAGTCTGGCATTTGATCCCAACATACTACTAGTTGATTAGTAGTCCAACGAATGCATTCGTTTTTCTCC
>JBCCCJ010000341.1:0-6216 GCA_039033615.1 Bacteroidota bacterium | reverse complement strand
TAGCTGTGAAGGGAA
The DNA here is from genome assembly GCA_039033615.1 of Bacteroidota bacterium. Taxonomy (GTDB): domain Bacteria; phylum Bacteroidota; class Bacteroidia; order J057; family J057; genus JBCCCJ01. The sequence goes on along the minus strand of JBCCCJ010000341.1, from coordinate 6,201 downwards.
AATGGTAAGATGTCAAATAGATAACAAGACTCAAAGTTCTGAACTAGACCAACAAATTGTGGATGTTTTTTCACAAATGACAGACTGGAAAGCTGGAACCGTAAACGGGAAATCTGTTGATACTTCAGTTCTATACAGTTTTGAAATTAAGAATGGGGTTATATCTCTTTGAAAAAGAAAAGCATGCTGCACACTTTACATGAAATCATAGCCCTCTAACGGGATGTTACGCTTCATATACCAACCGCTATACCTGATAAAAAACAAATGAAGAAACATACTCCTGGACAAAATGGGGAATCATCATGATTATGTGCATAGCTTTCACCACAAAGGAGGGTTGGCCATGAAGCCCGAGGAAGGGGGCCAGATTGCGGATTGGGCTAGGGCTTCGACGGTTTCTTGCCTACTTCTTTGCCGTCAAAGAAGTAGGTCCGTTGAGCTTGCGAAATCCCGTTCGCGGGAAAGGCGACGTCGCAATTGGACAACCACAACCGATGTAGCATTCGAGAAATGTCTAGGAGTATGGTCCAAGTTATTTTTTGAGTATCACTAAGGATCAATTCCCAGAAGTTGCTCGCGGTGATCTCGCACAAATTGCTGGAAACCTACAGGAGGCCGCTCCAGCAGATGGGCCAACGTAGAGCTAGGAGTAGGATCGGCTTGAAAGCGCGGGAGGAAATGCAGCAAAAGCATCACCAAAATGAAGGACCAAGCCACCCCTTTTTTCCTTTGGTAGCCAATGAATCGGAACAAGCCTGGCGCGACATCCTTAATGGGAACCCCCAATTCCGCCTGGAGAATGGCTGCCATTTCCCCGAAAGTCCTCACCTCTTCGTTGGTGAGGGTGAGTTTTTTGCCAGCAAATTGGGCCGGGCTGGCGAGGATATTGGCCACTGCCGCTCCGATATCTCTCACGTCAATGAGGGCAAACTTCGCCTTCCCAGCGGGAAGAAATATCCGCTGATTCTCTACCAGCTCTGGATGGAGCGTCGTGAGAAAATTTTGCATGAAGTAGGCCGGGCGCAGGAAGGTAAACCGCAACCCGCTGGACTCGATGAGGCGCTCAATTTTGTGGTGCGGAATGAAAGACATCTTTTCCACCCCCTGAACAGAGAGGAAAACGATGTGCTGCACCTGAGCTTGGACAGCGGCAGCGATCAGGGGCTCAAATACCTGAGGGACATCGGCAATGTGCGGCGGGCGCAGCAAAAACAGGGTTTCTACTCCATTCAGGGCAGGTAGAAAGGTTACTGGTTCCCAAAAATCAAAAGGGACTACCTCCTGATTGGGAGGCAAAGTCCGTTCAGCGGCGGGGCGATGGCTGGCAATTCGGATGGAAAGCGGCAGGGATAAGGCGTTGATCGCGCGCAAGGAAGCCTGTCCCACCAAGCCTGTAGCTCCCGTGAAGAGGATGCTCATGATCGATCAATTGGTAACAAAGGGCATTTGGAAGTCATATTGCTTGTCTTCTATTAGCGTGAGGAGAAATGCAGCCAAATCTGCCCGACTGATCTGGGTACCCGCATCGACCCCTACCCAGCCGACTCGATAGCTTCCGCTAGCTGGCGCGTCCGTGAGGCGCGGCCCCCTCACAATGCTCCAGTTCAAGCCACTTTCCTGCAAGACCTGATGGTGTTTGATCGCATCGTTGAGCACCTTGGCAAAAAAGAGCTTCATGACGGTCCGAATCAGATGATCCATGAATTTGGGTTGATCCTTCTCTGGAAAAGGGAGTCCTCCGCCCGAAAGAGAAAGGATGCGCTGGACCTTATGCTCCTGCATAGCCGCGACAATGAGTTTGGTACCATTGGTCTGAAGCCATTCAGGAGAATTCTTGGTATGGCCGAATAGACTGACGACCACCTCTGATCCCGCGATGGTCTGGGTAACATCCGCCTGATTCAATACATCTCCCTGTACGATGGTCAGCTTGGGATGCTGTCGCAGGGACTCCGACCATTTTTCGGGGGTTCTTGCCAGTGCTTTGACCGGATGCCCCGCTTCCAAGGCTTGTTGCAAGAATGGAAGGCCGGTTCTTCCTGTCCCACCGAATAGAGCAATAGATTTCATGTGATTTGATTTTGAACTAAAATTACCTTTCTTGTCAGTACCATAAAAAAATAACAGTCCTAACCTTTTGGTAGGTATGGATCAAGCTCCCATTCATCTTACGCCTCGTTGCCCCATCCGGACGACCCTGGAACTTGTTGGCGGTAAATGGAAATTGTTGATGTTGTTTCAATTGGCTCAAGGAGCGATGCGCCCTTCCCAACTACGAAGAAGCATCCCGGATATCAGTGAAAAAATGCTGATTCAGGAGTTGAAAATCCTGGTGGAAAGCGGTCTAGTAGTTCGAAATAATTATGGAGAAGTTCCCCCGCGGGTAGAGTATTCCCTGACTCCCAAGGGGAAGTTGGCGCTTCCTTTGGTAGAGGCCATGAAGGTTTTTGCAGATGGATACACCTCAGATTCTTGAGGAAATCGCGCCTTTCTGCCAGTGATCAATAGAGGCTTTCCAGGATGGGAGTATCTACCTGCAAAGCAGTTATTTCTTCTTCCAACCAACCCCGGTTAGCCAAGCTGTCGGAGGCAATCAGGCGTTCCCGCAATTGTCGGATTTGTTCCTGAGCCTTGGTCGGAGAGTAGGTAGAAACCCGCTCTCGAAGCAGGCTCAGGCGCTTGAATAGGTTCAAAAAACGCAGATGGTAATCCCGACGAGATTTGGGAATCTCTTTGTTTCGTTGGAGAAAATGACGGAAAGAATCGATCGTATACAGCACCCCCTCGATGTCTTCTTCATAATAATAAATCTTCAACAAGAGCTGTCGGGCACTCAACTGATAATGCACATCAGTATGACTGATCTGACTGAGTAGGCGGATGGCCTTCTGAGGATGCCCTCGTTCGGCTTCCAGGGAAGCTCGGCAATAGGCCAGGACATTTTCTCGAAATTCGAGATCTACTTTATGGCCAGATTCACCCAAAAATCGTTCTACCCAATCTAATTCTTTGACCCGAAGCCCGATGGTGGTGATGTTCTTGCAATCGGTATGAGAGAGGTTGCCATCCGTAAACAAAATGCCCTCTGCGAGGACCTCCCGAAATAGATCAAAGAGGCGGTGATCATATGCGCCCTGTCCTTCGTTGATTTTTCGGATGCAGAAATTTTGGGCGAATTTGTACATGGCCCGCTGCTCTTGTCGGCTAAAATGGGCTCGATATTCCCGCAAGGTCGCTAGCAAGCACTCATAGGTTTCGTCTGAGGCCGAGGCTTGAAGGCTTTGGTAAATCTGTAGATATACCGCCACCAGAGGAATGCGGCGATAGGGGTGAGTAAGCTGGTTCAGTAGCTCCAGAATGGCCGGGAGCAATACGATTTCATACTGGGTATTGAGGATGTGTTGTCGATTGAGCGCCTCACAACTTTCCCGAAGCATCTGCACCAAATAGAAGAGATCCAAGGCCTGTAGCTTGTTGGAGAGGCTTTCATCCACGGTACGCAGTTGTTGGCGCCCGAAATGCTCATTGTCGATGGTCGTCCAAGCCAGTTGGGTTTGATAGAAAACCTCCTGCTGGGCGTGTTCTTCCTCCAACATTCGCTGGGCGGCCTTCCGCTCAACGGAATAGATTCGGTCCAACTTCCGCTCACTGATCTGACGCAATCGCAACGTCCGCTGTAGCAAGGGGTCTTGTCGTAGTGCTTCCATTTCCCAGAACCTCTTCAAGGACTGATACAAATGGGAGATTTCATCGAGTACCCGCTGCCGATGGAAGGTTCGATCCGGAAAGAGAAAAGTATGGAGCGCTTCGAGCTGAATGAGATCGGTAGAGAATTCTGGTGCATAGGCTTTGAGGTACTCCCAGCAGGAAGGACTATTGCCGTGAGTGGTGTGATAGGAAGAGTGAAGAAAGGCCTCCCAGCGGGGATATTCCTCTACCTGAAGGCTCCTCAAGCCCAAAAAGAGTTTTGAATTCATACCCTAAAAAACGTAAAACGATGACTGGACTCTTTTAACTAACTGATTAAAAGTGGGTTCTGTTTTTTTATAGAAAAAACCCTATGCGTAATTTCGAAAAACCATCATTCTTTTCCCTGGTTGCTATGAATATCATTGCACCGTGATACTCCCAATTGATAAGCACCAGCAACATGAAATATCTCTTCTCCCCTTTGCGGTTTCTCCTAATTCTGGCAGTGAGCTTTGCTTGGGCCAGCAACTTGCAAGGGCAAGTGTCAGGTACCGCTTTCCTTAGCGGGCAAACGGATCACAGTGGCATCTCGGTGATTTTCACTGCTACCTCCGTTTCAGGTCAAACAGATACCGCCTTCACCCAAGTCAATGGAGACTACAGCATCAATTTGATGCCCGGCGTGTACGAAATTGTTTTCCAGGCTGACAACTATCAGACCTTTTTTTACAACCAAAATCAACCCCTTCTGCTCAATGGAAGTGAGGTGCTTGATCCAGTAACCTTGCCTCCGGGTGCCGTCAAATATGTGAGTGGAGCAGTTTCTGGTACCTGGTCCAGCGATACAACTTACATCGCAAATGGCAATCTGACCATCCCCAATGGCAACAGCTTAACCATTGCTCCCGGAACGGAAGTGCGGTTTCAGCCGGGCTACCGGATGACCATTCTGGGGCAAATGCAAGCCCTGGGGAACGTCCTTGACTCGATCCGATTCACCGTCGAGGCAATCAACCCCACTCCAGACAGTTGGGAAGGATTGTATTTCGAAGATTTATCCTCCGCGAGTTTTCTCAGTCATTGTGTGATTGAATATGCAGTAACTCCGGTGACCCTGAATGACTATACCAATGGTCCCGTCGATCAGCAGGTACTTCAATTTAGCCTCAGCAATAGCACGCTGCGTCATGGAACGTTTGGGGTGATCATGGATACAGACCGACGTAGCCAAGTGTCCAACAATGACGTGTATGGCTTTGCTTATTACGGAATTGGCTTCTTCGGTACGGGTTCCTCCATCAATTTGGCTGGACCATACCTAATCTCATGCAACCGAGTGCACCAGAATGATTTTGCGGCCATTTACTCCTTTCAATCTGAAGCGATTGCCGTGATATCTGGCAATGAAGTGTTTGATATGGATGAGAACTTTGGCATCCGGGCGTATCAAGGAGATGAAGGAGATATCCTGGTCGAAAACAACGTGATTCAGGACGCAGGACAAGGCATCGCCGAAACTTCTCTCGCAGGCGCTCCCCCCGCGATCATCCGCAACAACGTGATTTTCAATACCGGCTTGGGCATGAGCTTTACCGGATCAGGTGGGGCAATTGTTCAGATGAATGTGGTGGTCAACAACAACATTGGGGTCAACCAATTCGATCCCATCTACGGTACCCCTGCTGACTTTTCCTACAACCTGGTCACCCAAAACGACACCAATTATCGGACGAACTTCAATCTGCCTTTTGTGGGGGAATTGATCACCACGAATGCGAATGGGGATTCTTGCGACGCTTACTTCAATCTGAATCAAGATCCTCAATTGGGGTCCGACTACTTACCCTTGGCTGGTTCGCCAGTGGTAGATGCAGGGGTACCCACCCAGACCGATTATGACGGTAGCGTTCGGGACATTGGCTTGTCGCCAGACTCCACCGATTGCTGGCAACTCCCGGCCTTGCCTCGCCCCGTCTACCCGGGCGACGCCAACTTCGACCAAATCGCCAATGTGTGGGATGTATTACCCATCGGTCTCAAATTTGGACAAACTGGTCCTCTTCGACCCAATGCTACCCTAACCTGGGAAGCTCAGGATGCTCCCGATTGGGGTGATTCTCTGACCTCTGGCATAGACATCAAGCATGCTGATGTGGACGGCAACGGCCTCATTGAGGCGGCAGATACCTTGGGAATCATCCTGAATTATGCTTCCACTCACAATGAGGAACGTCGTCCATTTCAACCCAATGGGGTGCCGCTGTATATGCAGATGCCCGTCAATCAGAATCCTGGAGATACCCTGGCCATTCCCATCTTGCTTGGGAACATGGATACCCTGGCCCAAAATCTCTACGGACTGGCCTTTGCGATCAACTACGATACCAGTCTGATCGAACCCAACAGTCTGCAAATAGAGTTTGCCAACTCCTGGGTAGGGACCGACAATGTTGATTTGTTGACCCTATATCACGACGATTTTGATCAGTCTCAGGTAGAAATCGGGAT
>JBCCCJ010000340.1:0-6216 GCA_039033615.1 Bacteroidota bacterium | reverse complement strand
TTTGTTCAAACTTTGGCGGGCGGTGATGGTGTCGCGGGGATATTTCCTTTCCAGCAGGAGGTGGCCGTAGAGATATTGCCCGGAAGCCCAGCCTTGCAAAGCTGATTTTTGGGCATATTTCAGGGCCTTGGCTTCGTTTTCTTCCCCGGCTAAACCGGTGTGATACAGAAAGGCCAACATATACGCCCCGGCTCCATCTAAGATCGGAGCGGCGTTTTCCAGATTTTCAGCGGCACGCTGGTACTGGTAATCGGAATTGGTTCGACGGGCATCGGCAAACAAATTCTTCCCAGAAGTCAGACGACGAAGCAAGTCTCGCTGCGTGGCTTCATCCAGGCTGCGGGTGGTCAGGCTTTCTTGCGGTTGCGCTACCCGCGCGTTGCTGCGAGTATTCGTGGCAGACCCATCATTGCTAGCAGGCGTTTCCTGCTGTTTTGTCTGATCGTTGCTCGCCACTTCCCGAGGTTTCTCTCCGATGGGCTCAAAGGAACGATTGCCAGACGAATTGGAAGCAGGGCCTTCCGCCTCTTCTGAAGTGGACGAATTTCCCTCTGCTAGTAAGGCAGGATCCCCCGTTGCAAGGGCTTCTTCTTTGGTTTTGCCTAGCGCCAAGAGGCTTTTTTCTTGATTCAGCATGGCAGAATCCAAAATGGCCAGTTTGCTATCGGAGATTTCCGGGCTTTGGAACAAGCGGAAGCCCTGATCAAAATATTTCACGGCTTGCTCATGTTGGGGAGGCTCGGCAGTGGCGAGTTCGTTCCCGGCTTTGAGGTAGGCTTCTGCCAATGCTTTGAGATAGACTTTGCTGTCTGCTCCCTGATCTTGCTTCACCGCATCCAAGGCATTCTGATAGGAACGAAAAGCTTCCGGATAATTCTTCAACCGAAAGAACTCATCGCCTTCATCCCGATAGGTTTCAGGACTTTTATCTAGGGCCAGAGAACTGCTTTTTCCGTCTTGCTCCATCAGATACATGGCTTGCTTTTGCTCCCCACTGGCTCTGAGTTTGTCCGCAGAAGATTCGGCATGGGCCATCGCGCTGTCGTACATCGTGATCGCCTCAGAATAGTCTTTGTGGGCCATCTGCTTTTCTGCCTGGTCCATGTAGTACTGGTAATCTCGGGTTCCACTGAAGTACCAGGCCGAAAACAGCAGCGCAAGGATGGTGAAAAAAGCGGTCCCTACTCCGATGTGGGTCCACAACTTCTTTCGATCTGGTTTGTCTTCTCCCGAGGCCGCACCTGCTCCGACAGTCGCACCTGTAGCCACGGAACCATTGGGACTGGCGCTCTCTCCCAGCATCACTCGTTCTACTGGGATCAGGTAGCAAGAATGGTTTTCTTCCAAAAACCCCTTGGATAGCACCTGAATCTCCTCCAAAATCTTCGCTGGACTGTGATTATCGCCCGGTCGAAACAGTTGTTCGAGGGTACTGAAGCTCACTTGCTGGTGCAGGGAATTGGTCATCAGGAAAAAGTAATCTCCTGCTCCGACCTCTTCATTGGGGATGACCTTCAGTTGAAAACTCTGGTGACTGTCAGCTCCAGACACCCGCATGGGATCATCCACTCCTTCAGCTGGTCCTGCGATGGTAAGTTCTCCTCGCTTTTTGTTGTAATAAACCGCTCGACTATTCCCAATCCAAGCCATGGTCACCTGAGTCGGACCAAAATGAATCATGGCAATGGTAGTTGCCATCCCTTTGGATTCAGGATGTGCCTCTTTATAGACAGAGAGGGTTTCCTCGCTGGTTTTCAGGGCCTTATTCAAATACAAAAGATCCAATGGTCCCTTGGGTGGCGAAGTAGTCAGGTATCGCGCCATGCTGAGCGCAACGTTCTGAGAAGCGGGCTGACCAGCTTTGCTGCCACCTTCCCCATCACAAACCATGAATAGTTGTTCTGTGGGATTGACGGTAGAAGTGAGGGGAAACAGAAAATCTTCGTTGAGGTTCTGGGTTCCCTTTTCGTGCAAGTGAAGGGGTTGTTTTATTTGGATCTTCATGCCTGCCAATATAGTTTATATTGTTGAATATTCAAGCTTTCGAGGGTCCAGGAAACGCCATATCTGAGCAGTAGAGCCACAAAAAAAGCCTTGACCGAGGCCAAGGCAGTTTGGAGATTACTGGCTGGAAGCCAGAAAAAGTCGACGACCTCAGGGCAGGTCATCAATGGATTTGATACGATTTCGAAAATACGTGAGGGATTGACTGCGCTCGGTGCTACTCTTCAAGTTCGGGAACTCATCCAGAATTTTCTGGATTTCCAACTCACTCAGTTGCCGACTCCGACCCGAGAGATTGTTGTGCACCGCCCAGTTCTCGGCTTGTTTTCTAATGTAGTACATACCATTGCTATTGTTGCACCAATTAACGGCTGTTTGCGCAAAAAGTTAAGTTAGATTCCTTTCATTCTGTTACATCCAACCGCTTGGAGTCCCTATTCCATGTAAGGTTTTTCTGAAAAACGGAACGCAACGGTCAAAGGTTTACTCGGTCTTTAGCACAAATGCTGGTGAATCTGCCGTGAAAGCTTCTTTCATAGCGACAAAACAGCCTTTCTTGTTGATCTGTGGGACGTAATAAAGATCCAGAAGCGGTTAGAAAACTCTGCTATTCTCTTTTGCGCGATGTGAGAAAAGTTTCAATCTTTTGTAATTTCACCTTTTCGGATACATTCAGGCATATTTTCGCCATCCATCCAAACCTCCAATTGCCAGATGCGTTTATCCCCCAGTCAAGCTTTTATACCTCAACCCAATCCAGCAATGAAATTGGCTAAATTTTCCCTCCTGCTGTTGTGCGGGCTACTTCCTTTGGGACTGTTTGCTCAACTCTCTCCTTACTACGAATTCCAATTCCTCTTTGATGAAGCGGAAGAATTGTTCGAAAAAGAAAAATACGGAGCAGCCCAGAAGAAAATCACCCAGTTCCTCGAACAAGAAGATGCCCTCCGCACCCAGGGCTACAATGATCTTCACGCGAATGCCCGCTACATCCAGGCCCTTTCTGCCTTCCATTTGGAAAGAAATGATGCCGTAGCTCTCCTCGAATCCTACCTACCTGAATGACTTTGGCACCAATACCAAAGCGCCAGTTGTCCGCTATTATCTGGGCAAATACTACTTCGAACGGCGGGATTATCTCAATGCCATCATCCCGCTGGAAACGGCCTATAAAGAAGGCGTCCTACGGGGAGATCGGCTCGATGAAGTCATCTTTTTGCTGGGTTATAGCTATTACCAATCCGGGAATGACTTCGAATCTACCCGCTACTTCGAACTAGCGAGCAAAACGGAGAACCCCTATCAGGAAGATGCCCGTTACTACCGTTCGGTGATTTATTACAAAAATGGAGAACATGAAAATGCCCTCACCGCTTTTGAAGAGCTGGCAGATTCTCCCAAATACGCTTCTGAAATCAAGGTGTATCAGGCTTCTTCCCTCTTGAAGTTGGGTCGGCTGGATGAATTGAATACCCTGGCAGAGCAGATTTTGACCAAAAATCGCATCAAGCGAGAAGAGGCTGAGATCTTCTACATTGCGGCAAATTCCAGTTTTGAGCGGGAAGATTATCCTCGCACGACCTCCTACTACGGAGAATTCATCCGCAAGCAAGGAGCCAAGAAAATGACCCCGACCGACTATTTTCGGATGGGATATTCGCACTACAAACAGAATGAATACGAGGACGCCATCAAGCCGCTGGAACTGGCGCAAAAGGGCGTGGATTCGCTTTCGATGATGTCCAGCTACTATTTGGGGTTCTGCTTTTTGGAGGAGAAAGACCCAGAGAGTGCCAAATTTGCTTTCCGAAAAGCGGCCACCGGAGATGCCAAAATCAATGAGACCGTTCGGGAAGACGCTTTGTACCAATACGCCAAAGTAGCTTTCGCAACCGCAGATTATGATGAGGCGCTGAAGGCCATGGAATTTTTGAGGAAGCGCTATCCAAGGGCTCCTTATATGGATGAAATCCGAGGGTTGACGGGAGAAATCTATTTGTACACCCGGGATTACAAACGTTACATCCAGTTTTTTGAAAGCGCTCCGCTCAACAGTCCCCGGGCTCGACAGGCCTATCAGACGGTATGTTACTTCTATGGCTTGGAGTTGTATGAAGAGCCAGATTATCCTCAGGCCGCGTCTTACCTCCAGAAAGCCATTGACAACCCCTTTGATCAGGAAATGACCCTCAATGCTCAGTATTGGAAAGCGGAAGCCTTGTTTCGGCAGGGGGAATTCAAATCTGCTCGGAGTCAATACCAGAAATTCATTCAGGCCAGAGGAAGTGCGCAAAACGAATACTATTCCCGCGCCTTCTACGGACAAGCCTGGACCTATTTCAAAGAACAGAACTACGCTCAGGCCCTCCGAAACTTCCAGGAATTCCTGAACAAAGGCGGCAACCGCACTTCCAAAGGCTTGGTTGTTGATGCCAACCTGCGGGCGGGAGATTGCCTGTTTCTCCAGAAAAAATACGCAGAAGCAAATCCCTACTATCAGCGGGTGATCGACCTTCGCTATACCTACCGCGATTATGCTGCCTATCAAATGGCCGAAGGCTTTTACCGCCGTCGCGACTACCAGAGTTCTGTCAATACCTTTGACCGGATGATTCGAACCTTCTCTAAGTCAGAACTGCGGGACAATGCCCTGGATCGAATTTCTGACATCTACGTCACCTGGTTGAAGGACTATGGGCAAGCCGCCAAATACGCCAGCATCCTGGTGAAAGAATATCCCCGGAGCCCCTTGGCGGCGGCAGGGTATAACCGATTGGCCCAAGCAGTGTATAACCAAGGCAACGAATCAGAGGCGATTCGCCACTTCAAAAAGGTCCTCACGGACTACGGTGGCGATCGCAAAAATGCCCAGATCGCCCTCGACAACCTCGCAAATCTCTTGCCTGAGCGGGAATTTGATCGGGTGCTGGCCGATTATCGGAAGAGCAATCCCACCATGGACAACAACCTGGCCGCCCTGGTTTTCAATACCGGGAAGGATCGCTTCTTCTCTGGCAATTACAATTCAGCCATTGATCAGTTTGGCACCTACATCCGGGATTACAGAAATGGGCAGGATTACTTCGAATCCCTCATTTTCCGGGCCAGAAGCTATAAGGAAATCGGCCAGTACTCTTCAGCTTTGAAGGATTACCAGGATGTGTACGACCAGCCAGTCAACAATGATTTCACGGGCATCGCCCTGCAGGAGGCCGCAGAGATTCGGTATGAGCAGAAAAATTATGCAGCCAGCCTCCAACTTTTCCAGCAACTAGAATTGGTGTCGGGCAATTTGCAGAACAAAGTGCAGGCGCTATTTGGTCTGGCCAAGAACCACAAAGCCCTAGCCCAATACGCACAAGCCATCAATGCCCTGGAGCAAATTTCCATCAACGCAGAGGTACAGGCGTATTCCCGCACCAAAGCCGCGGTAGAATTGGGACAGTGTCAATATCTGATGGGAGACCTCAACGGAGCCTTGCAGACCTTTCAAAACGTTGAGGCAGAATACAAAAATGCCTTTGGAGCCGAAAGTCAATTCATGATCACCCAAATCTTTTATGACCAGGGAGTAGAAGCGAAAGATCAAGGGCAAGCAGATCAGGCCACGGCCTTGTTCAATCAGGCCAAGGATGCGACCATTTATATGAAGAACAACTATCCAACCGAGAATTATTGGAAGGCCAAGACCTTTTTCGTGGCGGCGAATGCGTTCTACGAGCTAGGCAATACCTTCCAGGCCAAGGGTACGCTGGAAAGTCTCATCAACGAGGATCGCTTCCCAGATGTACAAGAAGCCGCCCGCGAGCGTCTGGCAGAAATCGAAGCCTCAGAAGACGCTTTCGGTGATGGTACCGGCCAATAGGTTCTCTTTGTTCTCTTCTTTCCTTCATTGTTGAATTCCCTACCCTTTATTGATATGCGACCCCTCCGTCAAATTATTTGGTTTGCTTGTTTCAGCCTGCTTTCTGCCTCCTTGTTTGCCCAACCAGAAGATCCGTTGGGGGGACAGGATACCATCACCCTGGAAAACGAGCGGATCGAAGATGTCATCAATAGTGAAAAACCCTTCCTCAAACCACCCTATCAGGACATCAAGAAAGGGAGTACCGAGGAAATCCGCTTTCAGTCCAAAGACTTTTATGTGGAAACCGCCTTTGTCCCGGTAGAGCCAGACATTCGGAGCCTGGACAAAGAGAAGAAACCAGGCCT
>JBCCCJ010000339.1:0-6235 GCA_039033615.1 Bacteroidota bacterium | reverse complement strand
GTTCCCTGTTCCCTGTTCCCTGTTCCCTGTTCCCTGTTCCCTGTTCCCTGTTCCCTGTTCCCTGTTCCCTGTTCCCTGTTCCCTGTTCCCTGTTCCCTGTTCCCTGTTCCCTGTTCCCTGTCCTATGTTCATTCCATTCTTTCTCGAACTCCGCAAGCATGGCATCAAAACCACGCTGAAGGAATATTTGCACCTCCTGGAAGGCCTGGAGAAAAGAGTTTGTGGCCCCAATCTGGAAGAATTTTATTATCTCAGTCGGACCACCTTGATCAAGAATGAGGGGCAATTCGATGCCTTTGACATATTGTTTGGGCAATACTTCCAGGGCAAAGAAGGCATGAATCAGGACTTCTGGGACAATGTGCCGGAGGAGTGGCTCCGGGCTCAATTGGAGCAGGTGATTTCTCCTGAGGATCTGGAAGCCATCGAAGCCTTAGGCGGGCTGGAGGCGCTGATGGAGCGATTCAAACAATTGATGGATGAGCAGGACGAAGAACATCATGGCGGCAATCGCTTCCTTGGTACGGGCGGAACTTCGCCGTTCGGAAATCGTGGATTCAACCCCGAAGGCTTCCGAATGGGCCAGAAAGAAGGTCGCCATGGGAATGCCATGAAGGTGTGGGACAAGCGTCAATATGCGAACCTCAATGACAAGGTAGAACTGAACACGCGCAACCTGAAAATGGTGCTGCGCCGCTTGCGAGAGCTTACGCGGGAAGGCATCGCTGACGAATTGGATCTTGACAAAACCATCCGTTCCACTTCTGAGAATGCGGGCTACCTGGATTTGCGCATGCGACCCACCCGCCGCAATCGCGTGAAGGTGCTGTTGCTGCTCGACATTGGTGGTTCGATGGACGAACACGTAGAATTGTGTTCTCAGCTATTCTCCGCGGCGAAATATGAGTTCAAGCACTTGGAGCACTATTACTTTCACAACTGTGTCTATGAATCCGTGTGGAAGGACAATCGCCGTCGTTTTGGCGAGCGGATTTCCACCTGGGAATTGATCAATACCTACAATCGGGACTACAAAGTGATCTTCATCGGAGATGCAGCCATGGCCCCCACCGAAATCATGTACAAAGGAGGGAGTGTCGAGCATTGGAATGAAGAACCGGGCATGGTATGGTTGCAGCGGCTCAAATCGCATTTCACAAATATGGCCTGGATCAACCCCAGTCCGGAGTACACCTGGAATTATTTTCCCTCTACCGAGATCCTCCGAAAATACATGGATTTCCGGATGTTTCCCATGACCCTGGAAGGCATCCAATTGGCGATGAAAGCCCTCAAGGACCCTCGCCGACGGTATGGTGATGACCAGAGTGCCGCCTCATTCCGGTAAGAAAAAGCTCACAAATCCTTTTGGGGCTTACCCACCAAGTCCGTATCTTTTAGCTAGTGCTTTCTGATCATTAGGTTGTTATGTTGACCCGCTTCCGTCGGTACTTACGAAGATGGCTGGAGGTTCCGGTATATACCTCTGGAACCGAGATTCAGTTTGCCTTGTTGAATTATTTGGCGAGCCAGCGACCACCCGCTCATCTGGATCGGGGGGTGAGCATGCGTTTGCTGGAGCATTTTTTGGTGGAAGGGTTTGGCCGAACCTTGCCGGGGGAAGTGACGCCTACCGAGAAACATCAGTTTCTGGCAGCTTTGCATCGCTTTCAGAAAGGAGAAACGGTCGCCATTCGGGAATTTCCTTTTATCAAGGACCAGACCAGTCAGTTTCGATTGGGAGCCTGGTTGTCGAATTTGTTGCGGGAAGATTTGGGTCGCTTGGCAAATGAGGGAGAGGAGATTGCTCCCTTGAGTGTCTTTTCCCCCAGCTTGAATTTGGAACCTGTCCGGGGCGTGTATGAAGTGCTGGAGCCGCATGACCATGCAGAAAAAGTCATCAATCTTCAGCGATACCTCCCCGCCTTCGATTTGCAGTACTGGCATGAATTGGCTCCTTATTTTGTGGGTCCGGTGTTGATGATCGGTGGCAAGCAATTGTTGCCAGAAGATGCCCTGCTGATTCCCCGAATCGTGGCTGACTTCGTGGCTGACCCTTCCCTGGGCATGGTAGTGATCCAACAGCATGAGCTTCGCTTTTTGCGAACGCGCATTTGCAAAGAGCTCATCGTGCCCAATTTACCTTTGAGAATGGGCTTACCCCTCCCAAATCTGGCTCGCAAGGTGCAGCAGCATGGAGGCCGAGTCCAGGAATTGTGGTACCCGGTGGCACACGGCGAATGAAGTCGTGGCCTTTCTTCATCGACCGGAAGGCAGAGACAAGCCATCGTCTCCTTCCCGGCGAGCAAAACGCCGACTTTGGCGGTAGGGAAAAACATCCAGAATTTCCTCTCGCTGCTGACGTTGTTGCATTTCTTTCCAGAAATCGACCCCAAAGAGATCAGAGTGCCGTCCATAAAACACGTCTTTGACATCCTCCCTGGCAAGGAGAAAGTATTTGAATTGCTCCGGGAATACGTCCTTTGGACCGACCGCAAACCAAGGTGCATTGGCGTAGATGTCTTCCGGATCTTCTGACTTGGGCATTTCCCGGAAGATGTATTCTGTCAGGAAGCCGATTTCATCGTAGTCGTAAAAAACCACCCGCTTGTGGCGAGTAACCCCAAAATTCTTCAGCATCATGTCTCCTGGAAAAATATTCGCAGCCGCCAGTTGCTTGATGGTATTGCCATATTCGTCAGCGACTTCCTCTGCATCCGCCAAATTTGCCGTCTGGAAAAAAATATTCATCGGGGTCATCCTCCGTTCGGTGTAGAGGTGGTGAATGATGACTTCGGTCTCTGTGACTTCTACCACGGAGGGGGCTACTTCCAGGAGTTCTGCTAGTAATTCCGGCGTAAAACGATCCTTGGGAAAAGCGAAATGCACAAATTCATGGGTATCCGCCATGCGTCCCACCCGATCATGGCGGGAAACCATTTTATAGCGGGAGCGGACGTGGGCTTTGTTCGTGACCTTGGGCGGATCGAAATGGTCCTTGATGAGTTTGAAGACGATGGGGTACGAAGGCAAGGTGAATACTGCCATCACCATCCCTCGGGTTCCTGGCGCCACAATGAATGAATCGTCCGAGTACTCCAGGTGGTGGATGAAATTTCGATACAGTTCCGTTTTGCCATGCTTGCTGAAGCCGATGGAGTTGTAAATATCCCCATAGGGTTTGCGGGGCAACATGGACCGGAGGAATTGTACCACTTCGAATGGGACATCTATTTCTACCAGGAAATAGGATCGGGTATAGCTGAAAATGATGCTCAGTTCATCCTCATTGGTCAGCAAGGCATCCGCGAAGACGCCTTTTTCCCGATGCAACATTGGCACCACAAAAGGAATTCGAGTCTCTCCCAGGCTGATCCTCCCAACGATATACGCCACTTTGTTCCGATAGAAATTGGGTTGTAGCACGTCCAGCCAATTCTCCTGCTCAGGATCCAACGCAGCCAAGACCTCCTGCTCCAGGCGCTGAATGAGGTATTGCACATCCCGGTCCACCTCTTCAAATGGCGCATCCACCTGATGATTCAGCAGCACTTGTCGCAGGACCGCTGGCAACGGATGGTTCAAGTTATGCCTTCGGTAGGTCGGTGGGGCTTCCCAATACTCCCGCTGTTCGTGATCTTCCTGCACAAACATCAGCCTTTCATCTGCCCCGAGGTTTCCGATCACCTTTCGGCAAACGGAGTTGAAGTAGGTCTGAGAGATTTCGTGATAATGCCTACCCAGGGAAAGGGGTAAAAATGCGGCTTTGACGGATTTCCAAAGCAAGGGTTGATCAAACTCCGGTCCCATCTTTCGCTTCACCTTTCGGGCGGTTATGGGGACCTTTTGTTTGTATAAAGCCAGCCGCTTCTGACTTTGGCGCTGCATCCCTTTCCAGTCCCGCGCTTCAAATAGGGCTTGTGCCCCTTTGGTGAGTTGCTTGAAGGCCGCGAGGTACTCGTCGAAGCCCTCCATGATGACCTGAGCGATTTCGGAGGGACTCATGTTGACTGGTAGGGTTTCATTTTTTGCTCCCAATCGTTGGCAGCCTCCTCTCTCAATCGTTCAAAGAACGCATCTAGTTCTGGCCGAATGGGGGTAAAATCTTCGTCGCTATCGGCTTTTAGGCTGTAGCGAGGGTCATATTGGCGAATGACTGTTTCCAGGTGATAGAGGGCTGAGGTGGGATTGGCGCGTACTGCGTAGAATTTCGCCAAGTTGTAATAATTCTCTGGGATGCCATCGGGATCATATTCTTTGGCCGCTTCTCCATGTTGGATGGCGGTTTCTAGTTCTCCCTTGGCAAAGGCAATCCAGGCCGCCATGAAATAGCCCAGCGCCGCCAGACTTTTGTTGGGGATGCCCTTGGCGTAGGTCGCGCAGAGTTGGTAGTGTTCCAGCGATTTGTCCAAATCAAAATATTGGGCAGGCTCCTGGTAGATATGGCCGAGATATAGATGGCAGAAAGGATTGCCTCGATAGATGCGGACACTCTCCTGCAAATAGTCATAGGCATCCGTCAGAAACTGTGGCTCATCTGGCAATTGCAGATAGCGCTCGTAATCTTGTTTGCCGTCTCGATAGCGTTCTTCGGCCTCGGTCTTGCGGCTGTTTTCCAATAGCCCTGTCAATTTGTCGAAGCCCTCTTGAATCTCTCCCCTCTGCAGTTCAAACTGAGAGAGGATGTTCATCATGCCCATGTCCAAGCTGGCGTTGAGCCCGCGGATGCCTTGAGAGAGTTTATCTCCCGTCGCCAACAAAGCACTGCCCACATTGTCTACCCGATCCGCGACCTCTGAGAGGGCGCTCGCCGTCTGTTCAAACCCTTCTTCCAATCGAAACTCCACCGCATCAAAGCCTCGCTTGACGACCTGCGTCTGGTCAATCAAAGCATGGTGAATCTCCCGCTGGTATTCGTTGACTTCTTCAAATCCATCTTTCAGGCGGAGATCCAATTTCTCCCCAATGGCCTGGTTGGCGGCAATGATGCGACGGGCATGTTCGTCGGCCACTCGCTGCACGCCGGCCCCCGCTACATGAAGAAAGCGAATCCAAAAGCGGTGCTTGGCGTAGGTCGCTTCGGGGTCTTTTTGGCTACGAAGAAGAGAAAAAGGCTTGAGGAGTTTCATGGGGAGGAGAAATCAGATGACAGAACGCTTCGCTGTCAGAGGTCAGAACGGCCCAAGGTGGGCCTGTCAGAATGAGGAGAGCGGTTGGGCTAAATCTTTGGGGGTCGGTTTTTCAATTCCATATATTAGCCTCTGGCATATAGTAGCTGCTTTTCCTGATCGATCTGTTTTCGAATGAGGGGAGATACACCGTTAGCTGATACGAGATCGACCTTTTTTTGCAGCAATTGCTCAAGATCTAGTTTCATTTGGACAAACTGAAGGCCAATACGCTGGGTGTAATTTAATTCGACGAGGAGATCTATATCGCTATCCTGTCTGGCGTCTTCTCTCACATATGATCCAAACAAGAAAGCTTTCAAGACCGGCTGATCTTGAGAATACGTACCTAATTGTAGTTTTTGTTTTTCCGTGAGTCCCATGAGCGCGACTTTTTCAAAACATACGAAAATTTCTTGATTCTCGATACTCACGCTCGACGGGTGGACATCATATATCACCAGAAAAAGAGCATCCCAGTAAATAGCAGTAGCGATGCGCCTGCTTTCTTTCTGTAGGGCATCTGTTTCTACCAAACTGCGAATCGCTCTGCGCTTCGTTTTTTGGGGAGTTGGTTCGGCAGGCTCACCAAAAGTCCTTGTCAATAGACAATTGCAGCCCGGAGGGATGCCTATTTCGGTAGCAAATCGAAGAGGGAAGTTTGGGAGCAGGCGCGGAGCGACTGCCACTTATGCCTCTATCACCAGTGAATTTGTGCCATGCAACGTACACCCCGCCCGACTGTCTAGCTTAGGGGATTGCTTAGCAACCAATCCACGGTCAATTTCTCAAGTATCAACGAAAATTACTTCCATCCGCGTCCGTCCGTCCGTACGTCCCTACGTCCGTGCTGTGTAATCGCAATGTTCTCGACTTCCACTGAACCGATTTTTATGAATTATTTTAAAAAATGACGGTCATAATGTCGGATTGGTAATAGGCTATTTTTTTAAGAAAATAAAAAAAATGTGGCGGAGCGGAGCGGAGCGAAACGCACCCTGAAAATACGAAAATGATGAATTTTGACCAAATATGGTCGTGTTTGGGCTTAAAATGACCGCAATGAT
>JBCCCJ010000338.1:0-6236 GCA_039033615.1 Bacteroidota bacterium | reverse complement strand
CTTTTTCTGGTGACATCTGACGTACACCCCATATAGAAAGCCAAACTTGTCCGCTCAGTCGAAAGTATTATTTTTGCCGACATGAGTATGCAGAAATTTGTCCACGTTTGTATGACCCCTGCCCTCATCGATCAATTCGATGTTTCAGAGGCAATTGTGGTAGTCATTGATATCCTTCGGGCAACCACCACCATGTGTGTGGCCTTTGATCACGGAGCCGAGCACATGGTGCCCGTAGAACATATCGAGGAATGTGTCGCCTACAAAGACAAAGGCTATTTGATCGCAGGAGAAAGAAGTGGCGAACAACTGGCAGGGTTTGATCTGGGGAATTCTCCGTTTTCCTATACGCCGGAAGTTGTAGGAGGTAAAAAAGTTGCCATCACCACCACCAACGGTACCCGTGCCATCAAAGCCGCTCAAGAACGGAACGCCATGGAAATTGTCGTCGGTTCCTTTTGTAACATCTCCACCTTGACAGAATGGCTGATCGAGAAGAATGAACACGTATGTCTGCTCTGTGCTGGTTGGCGGGACAACATTACCCTGGAAGACACCATCTTTGCGGGAGCCATCGCTCGCAAACTCCGCAACAACTTCCGCCGCTTTCAGGACACCACCCTGGTAGCTGAGACCTTATTTCAATCTGCCAACATTCGGAAGAAGTACTTTTTCCGGCATTCCTCTCACTTCCACCGCTTGATTCATCTCAACCTACAGGAAGAAGTGAAATATGCGATGCGACGCGATGCCCACCCTGCAATTCCTTTGTTGATTGGCAATGCGCTGTACGACATTCGGGAACACGGCACCAATTATCAGGCCTACAAAGAAGAAGTCCTGGCTGCCCAAGCAAAAGCTGCGGCTTCCCCCAATTGATAAAAAAACGCGCCACTTGGGCGCGCTTCATTGGTAATATTAAAAACCACAAAACCCTATCACTATTTCTCGTTGAAAAAGGAGCAGATCATTCACTGTTCCTTTGTCGAGCCTTACAAATATGGCACAGTACCCTCTCAGGAGAAAACGGAAATGCAGCTTGACCTTACCCTCTTAGCCCCCAGAAAGAAGCCCACTACCGCTTCTGATTGACCAATATCCCCCTCCTGAAGTTCATTCACCGCTCAGATATTACATGCCTATAGATGAATCGTTTACTCGGATGTGTGTGTCTGTTGATCTGTTCCTTGTCGGGATGGGCTCAGGTATTTCCGACCTTGAGCTCTCAGCGATTCTATGATAATCTCGGAGAAGATATCCCCCGAAAGCTGGTTGTGTCTACCGATGGGCAGCTCATCATGGGCGGCAATACCCTCATCAGTGAACCGGGCGAAGAGCCTTGTTACAACATCTGGATCCTGAAGGTCGATACCCTGGGAAAGCGCCTCTGGGAAAAGGAAGTCGCCATCAGCGGCTGTGAAGAACTACGCGACATGATCGCCACCCAGGATGGAGGCATACTGTTTGCCGGGGTGAGCTCTTCCTTGGTGTCTCCCGGTGAAAAAGGAGACGAACCCTATTGGGGAGATTTTCTCCTGGGGAAGATTGACAGCCTGGGAACCCTGGAATGGTTGGAGAGCTATGGCGGTTCCAACTTGGACCAGGCCAATGCCATCGCCGAAGGGATCTATCGGGAATTCATGGTGGTCGGCAGTACCCATTCCAAAGACGGAGATGTCCCAGATCATTTTGGAAAAAGTGACCTTTGGGCCTTGAAAGTGGACTCCAATGGCAAACCCCGGCTCAATCAAGTGCTTGGCGGGGCAAAAAATGAATGGGGCAATGCGGTCGCCTTGTGCCAAAATGGAGATTATCTCATCGCAGGCTTCGGGAATTCTCCTTCCGCCCCCAATGCCCGCCTCAACCTCAGCGACTACGGCAATGGCTGGGTGTTGCGGATGTCGCAGCAAGGGAAGGTGATTTGGCAGCAGAACTTTGCTTGTCCGTTTGGTGGGTATTTTGTGGGAATTCGGGAGACGCAGGAGGGGGAGATTTGGGTAGTGGGAAATCAACACGATGGGGACATCGGTTACGATACCTGGTGGATCAAGCTCACAGGAGCAGGGGAAATGCTACTGGAACAGCAACGGAAAGAGAAGAATGAAGAATATCTGACTGGCATGGATGTGGCCGCAGACGGAACCCTCATCCTCACCGGATACAGCCTGCCTCGACAGGGCAACAAGGGGGATGGGAAAGGAGGAGAAGATTTCTGGTTGATGAAATTGTCCTCAGCAGGGGAAGTGGTTTGGCGGCAAACTTTTGGCGGGCCATTGGACGAACGGGGGGCCAGCGTGCTCGCCTATCGGGAAGGTGTGTACTACGCCCTGGGCGAAAAAGTAAATCGCTTTACTCGGGGCATGGACCAGACAGATCGGGACTTTTGGTTGATTCGGGTGGAAGAGTTGCCAGAAGATTCTCTGGAGGCGGATATCTTCGTTCGGGCCAAAGAATTTCGCGTCAATCGGGCGACCCCCACCCGCTTTCGCGCCATCCACAACTATGGCGACCGCTTTCTATGGGATTTTGGCGATGGGACCTATTCGCAGGAAGAGCAACCCCTCAAATCCTACCAACTCTCTGGCATGTATCAGGTGCGCCTGACCGTATTCGCCAACGAAAATTGCCGCAAAACGGTGACCCTGGAAAAAGAATTGGAAGTGTGGTAGCGGGGAAGGCGGGAGTTGGTAGGGAGGATAGAAGAAGCTTAAGAACTGTCTAGATAGGATCATGATTTCCTCCTGATTTTTGTATCTTCATATTAAGACCATGTTTGGGACGCTAATTTTCTCGGAAATTCCCCGCTTTGAGAACCTGAACTGCGCACTTTCTCCTCAGAATAGCTCGCTATTCTTCGTCGAAATTGCTTGTCAGAACCTCAAATCAGACAATTTCTTTAGCAAATTTTCTATCCCAAACATGGTCTAAAGGAATTGGTATGAAATCTCCCTTCCCCGGCATGGATCCTTTTCTGGAAGATCATCTTTGGCCAGATGTTCACAATTCTCTGATTTTTGTCATCAAAGAGTTACTGGTTCCTCAATTGCCAGACCGATATCTTGTCCAAACAACCTTATATACTTCCCCATTGGTGTCTCCTTGGGAAGAGGTAGGAATCATGGTGCCTGATGTAGAAGTTCTCAAGCGTAAGGCAGAAGAGCCAGTTCCTGCCTATTCGCAGGGAGCTAAATTGAGTCCAGTTTCCTTCAGCATTCCAGAGCGTCAAGTGCGGATTCCGCGCTTAGAGATTCAGGATCGTGCTGGCAATCAATTGATCACTGCCATTGAGGTTCTTTCTCCTGCCAACAAATACGGGCAAGGATTGAGCGCCTATCAACAAAAGAAGGCTCGCTTACAGGAAGCAGGCGTGCATATCCTGGAAATTGACCTGATACGTCGTGGGAATCGGCCTCTCTTGGTAGATCATCCGGGACCCATGCCACATTATTTGGTCGCATTGTATCATGCCATTGCCAGGAAGACAGATGTATGGTCCTTTCAGTTACAGGATCTATTGCCAACGGTTCCGGTCCCATTACAAGCTGGCGAAGCAGACCTGGTGTTGGTATTATCTGAGGCCATGCGCTTGATCTATGAACGAAGTCGCTACGATCGAGCCATTGACTATGGAGCTCTTCCACCAGCTCCGCCATTTTCGGAAGACGAACTTGCATGGATGAAGGTTCAGGTTGGGAATTGGAAAAAAAATCGTGGCTAGTGCTGTATCATCAACTTCCCCCGCTTCGCCAAGAGCCCTTCCTCATCCCGGATTTCATACAGATACACACCCTGACTCCAGCGAGTCAGATCCAATTGCTCTTTCGGAGAATTCAAAGAAAAGCGGATCAATTCCCTGCCTCGCACATCTCTAAGAATCAAGGAGAAACCCGGCCGGAAATGGGTAGATTCAGCGGAAACCGTTATTTCGCCTGAGGTAGGGTTGGGGAAAACCTGGATGGTGGTTTGGTCGAAAGGAGCCTCGGCGGAGGTGAGGATACATGGCGTTCCCCAGGTTTCAGCTCCTTTGCGGTAATATTTGAGTTCTCTGTTGAAGAAAGAGACATCATCGAAGCCTTCCACATAATAATAAGGGCCACCCAAGCCTTCCCAGTATTCCTCATGGTTCCAAAGGTCCCAATAAAATCGAGAGCAACTGTTTGCGTCGACAAATGACTCTATTCCTGGTTCTTCAAACCCCACGATGCGGATGGTTCCTTCTTGCCTCAAATTCGAAGGCCGGATGACTTCTCTGATCAGTGCAGTTTCAAAAGGCAATTTGTCAAACTCGGGTTCGGGTAGATACCAGGCTATCGTTGTATCTCGCGTGTAGGAAGTACCCGTGTGCATGTTCCAGATTTCTTCCTCTACGTCCACTGAATAGCCAAGTGAATCGCCTTGTTCGAAACGGTCCAGGTAGCGGAAAATGGTTTGGGTGATTTGATGAAAAGGATCTTGGGGAGGCAGAGGGGAGAAACTTTCCTTCCGCACATGCAACTCATCTCCCGGCTGGTGGTCATGGACCTCAAACCAGGTCAAATTGGTAATGCCACGATCTGGCTTGGTCAGACCGACCAATTGCTTGGTGTGAGGGGTAATCAAAGGGTTGAATTGATTGGGTTGGGTGAGGTTGGGAAACAAGGCAAAATTGGGGGTGAAAATTAGACCGATTTCTTTGCCGATGACCAATGGTAAACCGTTTGATGGGAGCGAAATGAGTGCGGAATCCTGATCGGTGGCCTGGAATAGGAAGGTTTTAACCGAATCCAGTAGGCCGAGATGCGTTAGGGTATCATGGGAAACCAAGGATGCATACACCCGGACAGAATCGTTCAAGGAGCGGTAGGCCAGCCATTGCGTTCCAACTTCTGCTTGGGTCCTGAGCAGAATGGTATCCTGCTCTCGGTTGTGAAAGAGGTGGTCTCCATTGGCTCGGATCACGAGTTGCGGCCCGAGCCAGTTGGCGGCATTGATGTGAAAACAATCTGAGTCAATCTCCCGGACATTGGGATTGAAGAGAAATACAGAGTCGGGACCCGCCTGTTCTTGGATCACTCGAACTCCTTTGATGGGCTTCTCCTCGCCCGAATTTGGACGCTCCTGATACAGTGCTTCCCGATCTGATCGAAAAGCCTGATAATCTTGAGCGTACAGCAAAGCAAAGGCTGGGAGAGCCAGCAGCAAGAGCAAGACACGTTTCATGGCAGGAAGTTGAGGAAGTAAGGAAATGGCTTTCCTCAATATCTCCAAATCTGCTCATTTTTCCAATCGCGCAATCACGGATGTATGTCCATCTGCGCGAGCATAATCCAATGCCGTTTTGCCATCATCAGTGGTCAGAGCAGGATCAGCGCCATGATTCAGTAAGAGTTCCACCATATCCAGATTGCCTTGATGGGCCGCGCTGTGGAGGGGGCGGACGCCTTGCATTTGGGCAGCGTTGGGATCAGCTCCGGCTTGCAAGAGAGCGAGCGTGATGGAAAGGTTGCCTGCCGCTACGGCCGAATGAATGGGCCGCACCTGAAAACTGTTCTGGGATGCTTGATTGACATCAGCCCCTTTCACCAGCAAAAAATCGAAGGAAGCCTGTTGCCCAAAGAAGCAAGCCAAGCCCAGAGCCGAAAAACCATCGGGTGCTGTTTGATCCAATCGCTCTGTTCGCTCCTCCAATAAGGCCTCCAGTCTGGCTACAGCACCTACGGCGGCGGCTTCGTACCAATCGAGCGGTACCCCTTGCGCCAAGAGAATGGCGACCATCTCCGCTTGGCGATGATAAAGCGAAAGCATCAAAGGAGACAAGCCCTGGGGACTTTTTTCTAAGGCCAAACCCGGTTGGGCTGACAGCAGGGCCTGAACTTCTGGCAGATTGCCAGCTTGGATGGCTTCGAAAAAGGCAGCGGATGGATTCATAGGAACAGGGAACAGAGTTCACAGCCAAGGCTGTCCCCCGCCGGCGGGGGTGTAGGGGGTGGAAAAGTTTTCAAGGATTCAGGGAATCCCGCTTCGCGGGACTTCGCTTCGCTCAGCAGGGGAATCTCGATTTTTTGAAGGAATGAAGCAAACTTTTGTGATCCCTGATCCCTGAAATATGAACCTTGTTTCTTGTTTAATGATCCCACCCGCCTATGTGAACTCCCTCAAATTCCTTGGGTGATTTCAGGTGTTGCTGAATCGCATAAGTACTGGAGGGAAAGGCCATGTCTTCGTAGGGAATCTCTTCCGGTTTGAACCATCGCGCT
>JBCCCJ010000337.1:0-6242 GCA_039033615.1 Bacteroidota bacterium | reverse complement strand
CCTGCTTTCACCACCAAGCCCATGAATCCTTCTAAGATTGTTCCCAGCTTATTTGAATACCGATTCGAGGTCTTGGCGGTCTTGCTCACAGCGATCATTTTTGGTGGGGGAATCGCCTCGACTGCTTTGTTTGATGAGGTCGTATTGCCACTGATCATTTTTCTCGCAGCAGGCCTTTCGGTGATCATGGTGCCCCATCGCAAGCTGAGTCTGCGGTTGATTTTTTCAGCCTTTGCGGGACTGGCCCTCCTGATGATGATCCTGCGGTTATTTACCGACTTTCAGATCCAGGTAAGGATCGCTTCGTTGGAGATCTTTATCCTGTTTTTTGCCATCCTGAGCTATGAAGTGTTTCGCCAGATGGTGAATGAAAAAGAAATTACCCCCCACATCATTTTTGCAGCTTTTGATTGCTACCTGCTACTCGGGATGCTTGGGGCCATGTTGTTCGCCTTGTTGATGGTGATGGATCCCAATGCCTTCTCCAATATGGATCCCGAAGTGAACTTATTCAATAAAATGATCTACTTCAGCTTCATTACTCTGACCTCCATTGGGTACGGAGACATCGTCCCACAATCAGTGTTGGCAGAAAAATTCACCGCTTTTTATGGCTTGATCGGGCATTTCTATTCGGTTGTGGTCGTGGGCATCATCGTTGGAAAGTATGTGGCGGTGAGGGGGCGGGGAGAATAGGGGGAATGGGGCATTGGAGCGATGCATGCCTCGTTTTTTTGGCCAATCATTACATTCGGACCGCCAGGGATAGTCCCAAGTTGAAGGATTGAATGCTTGCCCCCAACATCCCGGGCAGCGGTCAGGCTGTTAAAACTCGTCTCCACAGCCATCAGATTGACCCATCCTCCGTTAACGGTAAAGATGGGTAACAAAGCGAAGCGCTTTCCCAAATTGGTTCGTAAGCCTACCCCCAATTCATAGCCCACGCCCACCCCAGTTTCAGAGCTTCTGGAAAACTGATTCTGGGAAGCCCCGTTGGTAGCTTGCACCTCCAAGCCTGGACTCACCGTCCACAAGGAACCTAATCCGAACCTCGGATAGAGGGCAAAGCGTTTGACAATCGGAATCCGATAGGCGGCGCCAAGGAGCAAATAATAGGTTTGCCAATCGCCATGTTCACCGCGAAACGCTACTACCCCAGGATTTCTCTCCTCAAACAACGACACCACCTCACTCACATCTGTGGCAAATTGCTGGCACCTCAGTCCGGCGGTGAGGGTTACCCACTCGTTCAAGAAATATTTCCCCATAAAGGTCCAATCACCTCCCGTTTTGGGCATAGCCTGCATCCGCATTGTTCACATCCCCATCTCCAAAATTCCCCAGGGCATAACTGGCTCCCACCGCAAGCCCCACAAATCCCTTTCTGGCATCCTCTGATTGGGAGGCAATTTGCGCCGAGACCTGACTGCTACCAACGCTTATCAACAAACCGATGACCGCTGAAAGCAGGAAAGGGGCTATTTTTGTGGTGCGAAACATATTCCCTGCCTCTTAGTGAGACTTGAAAAATAACTTCCTTTTTCGCGCCGTTATTTCGTTTCAGGTCGAGGAAAGAAAACCGAGTTTAACTATTTTTCGTGTCCGGTTTTTCCCGACCATCTCACCTGATTCTGCTCAAAGAAACCGGCGTAATCCCCAACACATGGGCAATGTATTTGTCCGGTGCTCGATCAATGACACTCGGGAAATCCTGGCAATATTTCAGGTAGTGCTCTTCCGGGGAGAGCAATACAAAGGACTCCACCCGTTGAAAGGCTCGTTTCATGATTCTTTTTCCCAAAAAGGTCCGGTTCAATTCGGAGATTTCAGGGTCATTCGCTACGATCTGAAAATAGGAGTCATAGTCCATGGTATAGACTTTCGTTGGCTCTAGGGCCTGATACGTAAAATGGGAGGGCTCATCCAGCAGCACCGCATGCACATTGGTAAAAGCATGGTATTCAGGAAACAGGTGAAAGGTGATTTCCTCTGATTTTTCATTCGTAAAGTAGCTGCGGATCAATCCTTTCCTGATAAAAAAGACGTCTTTTTTGGTCGATCCCTTGGGGATGATGATTTCCCTTTTTTCAAAGGATTGAATCGTGACCTGCCTGAATACTCGCAACCAGTTTCTCACGTTCTTTTTTTCCTGGATTAAGGCATAATGGTTGAAGCCACTTATGTACCTGACGTGCAATCACAACCTGTAGCCGAGAGGTTTTGTTGACCTACTATCCTTCCTATGGATGGATAGTGCTTGGAGCCGGGGATAAGTGGAGAATCCAGGGAAGGAGCTCATAGGGCAAAAGACTGTTTTTCTGGAGTCTTTTGCCCTTCTTAGGTTTCACAAGTTGCGCTTTTGGTTTTTTTTCAGTTGGTTGGAATCCAAAGTCTTGTGGACCACCGTACATCCACCAAACACTCACTTTCCCCATCGTGCCTGCTTCTACCTATACAGAATCTGCTTTGGTTCTCTCTTTGCAAAAGGGAGAGGCTGCTGCTGTGCGGGAGATCCATGAGCGATTCGGGAAGGCAATGCAGGGAGCGATTTTCCAGATTGTCAAAGACGAAGCCATCACGGAGGACATTTGGCAGGATTGTTTGGTCAAGATCTGGAAGAAAGGCAAGCAGTATAATCCTGCTAAGGGGCGTTTGTTTACCTGGTTGCTGAACGTGTGCCGCAATACGGCACTGGATCAAGTGCGGACCAAGCGGTTTCAGATCAGCCAACAAACCCGCAAAGAAGGCGCCGGAACAGAGACAGTAGATCAACAGCTATCCACCGAAACCAAGACCGACCATATTGGTTTACAAAGCATTATCAACCAACTAGACCCCAAACACAAACAACTGATTGACCTGGTGTATTTTGGAGGCCGCACCCAACAAGAAGCCTCCGATGAATTGAATCTTCCCTTGGGGACGGTAAAAACCCGGCTCCGAAAAGCGATTGGACAACTGAAACAATGGGCAAACCGCTAGACATATCGGCCTACCTGGAATCTGGTATCCTGGAACTCTACGTTTCTGGGACCCTGCCTGACGCAGAAGCGCAGGAGGTAACGGCCCTCATGCGGGAACATCCAGAGATCCAAGCGGAAGTTGAGAAAATCGAGCAAACCATGCTTGGCTATTTCGAAGCTCATGCCCCAGAAAACGACTCGGGACATGACGCCCTGAATCTGGCACTTGCTCACATCGCCTCTTCTTCAGCTCCAGTCGAGGAAAACATTCGCCCGCTCACGCCAGAGCCTTCCAAGCGATTCAACTGGCGGTGGTTGGCAGTAGCAGCCAGTGTGCTCTTGCTGGCGAGTATTGGGTTGAATTGGCTCCTCTACCAGCGTTGGCAGGGCAGTGAATATGACCTTCAATCCTTGATCTCAGAGCGCAATCAACTCGCCCTGGAACAGGAAAATTTGCGGACCAGCCTCGGACAGAAGGATGCACTTCTTGCCCACGTCAATGATCCCAGCAGTCAGCGCATCGACATTTCTGCCGCTCCTCTGGAAAAATAAGGAGAAGCGACCTTGATCTGGAATGAAGAAACCGATCAGGTGTTGCTCGCCAGCTACGTGTTGCCAGAGCCGCCTGAAGGGAAGCAGTATCAATTGTGGGCCTTATATGGTGATCAACCAGTAAGTCTGGGCGTATTCGACCAAGACTCCATTGCGGACTTCATGCTTGCCGCAGCCGATCAACCGACTGCCTTTGCCATCAGCCTGGAGAAGATGGGCGGCAATCCTACTCCGACGGAAGTCTGGGCGGTAGGTGCGGTGCCAGGGTAACTGGGTTTTGGGTTTTGGGTTTTGGGTTTTGGGTTCAAAGTAGCGCGAAATTGTAGTTCACAATCATACTACTAGACATTTTTCGAACGAGCTTTGAATTGCCACTGACCAAGTATGAGGTCGCCTTTCCCGCACCGCTAGGCGGTATCTGCGACAAGCGGGATTTTGCAAGCTCAACGGACCGACTTTTTTGTCGGCACAAAACCGCCGAAGCCCCATACAACGCTCATTGCCGCCCCAGCACCTCGGGCTTCGGGGCCAACCCGCCGTGGTGGTGATGACTGCGTCTCTAAATCATAGGTGAGACTTTTGTCTAGTAGTATGGTTCACGATATCTCCTTTTCGTAGAAAAACTACCTTGGGAAGGGGGGAAGAGGAAGTCATCCTGCCCATCTAAGCAAGAGAGGCACAATAGACTTGCCCGAGTACATCCTGATCATCTTGCCAATCTTGTAGGTTCCACATGCTCCTTGGCGCTGGCAAACGCTTCCCGCAGTGAAGCGGTCTCGCGTCTCGACTCTGATCAAGACTTCGCCTTCTCGGCTTTGCGAGCGAGGATTTTTTCGCCCCAGTTGAGAATGGCCTGTTCGAGGTCTTTCAGCTTAAATGGCTTGCTGATATAATCATCCATGCCTGCATCCAGGTACTGTTCCCGCACCCCACTCATGGCGTTGGCGGTCATGGCGATGATGATGGGACGGTGAGTCGGCCCGTAGGTCTGGAGGATGTTTTGGGTAGCAGTCAAGCCATCCATTTCGGGCATCTGGATGTCCATGAAGATGAGGTCGTAGCTCTTCTTCTTCAGCGCATTCAATACTTCCTGCCCGTCATCTACCAGATCAATCTCAAAGCCCATTTTTTCCAGGATGCCTTCGATTACCGTCTGGTTGATCAGGTTGTCTTCTGCCACCAGAATGGACAGCGGCACTCGCTCTCCCAGGCTCCGGTTAAAAACAAATTCTTTGCTTTGCTTTTGCTGCTTCTTTTCGCCTTCCCGGTCGGCCTCTGCCTCCATAAAAAATCGAAAAGAAGAACCCTTTCCCTCTTCGCTTTCTACCCAAATTTGGCCCTGCATCAATTCCACCAATTTCTGAGAAATGGCCAAGCCCAGCCCTACCCCACCAAATCGGCGGGAGACGGAATTATCGACTTGCTGGAAGGACTCAAAGATGGATTGCTGCTTTTCTTCGGCAATGCCAATGCCGGTATCTTCTACTTCAAATTCCAGTTCGAAGCTCTGCTTGTGCGCAATGTCCTTGACCGAAGGTTGCTTCAGCCGAGCCATGATGCGAATGTAGCCTTCTGGGGTAAACTTGAGGGCGTTGTTCACCAAATTGACCAACACTTGCCGTAAGCGGGTGGGATCGCTGAAAATGACGGGCGGAATTTCTCCTTCGATCTGGTATTCCAGAACAATGCCTTTGTCATTGGCTCGGCTTTCAAACAGGACAATCACTTCTTTGATCAGTTCTACCACCGAAAGAGAGCGGATTTCCAACTCCAATTTCCCTGCCTCTACCCGGGAATAATCCAGGATATCATTGAGGATAGAGAGGAGGTTCTGGCTACTCGTCGAGATGGTCTGCGCATAATATTTTTGCTGGTCATCTAGCTGGGTCGAGAGGATCAGGCTGGTCATCCCGATGATGCCATTCATCGGCGTTCGAATTTCGTGGCTCATGGTCGCCAGGAAATTGGACTTGGCTACGGAAGCAGCTTCTGCCTTGATCCGGGCATCTTCCAGGCGCTGATTGATCTTGTGAAGCTGGCGATTTTGGGTGTTGATCACTTTGTTTTGAAACGCCAATTGATCGTTGACCCGCTGCTTGACCTTGGTTTGATGATAGAGAACCCCAACCAAGGCAATGATCAACAAGAGCAAGACACCTCCCGCGTACAGGAGGATTTGATTTCGGTCGTTCGCAGCCTGACTGAGGGCCAGTTCTTTCTTGTTGATTTCATATTGCTTATTCCGGGCGATCGCTTCATACCGAGCTTCAATCCGCTCAATCTCTTGAGAGCGTTGTGTCCGAAACAAAGAATCACTCAGTCCGGTGTACAGCTGATAGTAGCGAAGGGCATTGGGCAAATCCTCTGCCTCTGTGTAAATGTCAGACAACAACTGATACATGCTCCGGCGGAAGGTGTCCTGATGCTGGCGAAAAGAAATGGTGATGCTCTTCTCCAGCAATTCGATCGCATCCTCATATTCTTTCAGCTGGTAATGGGCGTTGGCCAGATTGTAGAGGGTGTGGGTACTGGAATCTCCGATCACGGTTTGATTTTTCAGCGCTTCGGAATAATGAACCCGGTGAAACGCCGGATATGCCAGGTTTTCATGCGGCAGCACCGTCCCAGCGAGGGCGATCGCTCTAATAGGCGCGACGGCGATCGCCAAACTTGTGCTGATAGGCCACATAAATAGCTTCCAAAAACTGCTCGGCGGGGAGGTCTTCT
>JBCCCJ010000336.1:0-6243 GCA_039033615.1 Bacteroidota bacterium | reverse complement strand
TGGACATTCCGACCAACACTCCTGATGATTTCGCGCGTCAAAACCTCGATCCCAGCACCTTGCACGTGCTGATGGCTACGCTTCCGGTAGATGGTAACGAGCGCTTGCAGGTCGCCCGAAACATGTATTTCGACAACTATCAGACTCGCAACCTGATGCCGACGGCTGGCTTTGACCCTATCACCGCCACTCGGCTCTTACAATACATCGCTCAAAAGGCGAGGCGGCGAAAAAACAAGGATCTAAATTACTGGGAGGAATAGGCTTCCCCTGAGGGAGTTAGGGAACATATATGAAAAATCATAGATGATTTTTCTCATCCTATTGCCAAAGTCAGGAAATGAGGTCTTATCTTGCCGCATGCGTAAACTCAAGTTTTCAAACCAAGTACCTGAAAAGGCGATTTTTTTTAAGACGCTACGCTCCAGAGTGGATGCCTATTTTCAGGACAATCAATTGGTACGATTCGGAGGAAACGAATTGATCGGAAAAACGGTCGTGATGTTCTTGCTCTACTTCGTGCCTTATGCCCTCATTCTCACAAATTGGTTCTCCCCATTGGCGATGTGGGGCTTAGTTGCCATCATGGCACTCGGCAAGGGAGGGATCGGATTTTGTGTGATGCATGATGCCAATCACGGCTCTTATTCTCCGAATAAAACCCTCAATTATTGGCTGGGCCTCACCTTGAACCTGGTAGGTGGCTGTGCGATGACCTGGAAGATCCAGCACAATGTCTTGCACCATACCTACACCAATGTCCCTGGAGTAGATGATGACATCGCTGATCGAAGAATTTTGCGATTTTCTCCTACTGCCAAGCTCCGCTGGTTTCACCGCTATCAGCACTATTACGCCTTTTTGGTGTATGGACTGATGACCTTCAACTGGATTCTGGTCAAAGATTTTGCTCAACTACGACGTTACAAGAAGCAGGGTCTGTTGGAGAATCAGAAAGTCTCTTATTGGAAAGAAGTCGGTATTCTTAGCCTCAGTAAGGTCGTATACTTTGGCTATACCCTGGTGCTGCCCATGATGTTGACTGACATCACTTGGTGGCAATGGGCCATTGGCTTCTTCACTCTTCACTACATCACCGGACTGATTCTGGCCGTTATTTTCCAAATGGCACACGTAGTAGAAGAAACCACCATGCCTTTCCCAACCGAAGGCGGAACCATCGAGAATTTGTGGGCGGTTCACCAATTGGAAACCACCGTCAACTTCTCTACTAACAATCGCTTTCTGAACTATTATGCTGGTGGACTTAATTTCCAGGTGGAGCACCACCTATTCCCCAAGATCAGCCACGTGCATTATAAGAAGCTCTCCAAGGTAGTCAAAGATACTGCCGAGGAATTTGGTATTCCTTATCACGAAAAGACAACTTTGATGGAAGCCATTCGCTCCCACCGTCGATTGCTCAAGCGATTTGGTCGGCCTGAACCCGTAGACAATACAAAAACGCCAGTATTGGCATAGTCGCTACATGAAGCGGCGATCTCTCATTGCCCTGGGATGGTGTTGGCTCATTTGTTGGAGCCACTCCCTCTCAGGGCAATCTTTTTTTTCCGTAGAACTGGAGTACCAATGCATGACTCGGGCCTACTGGCTGTACCTGCCCAGTCAGTATACAGGCTGGGAGCGTCTGCCATTGGTGATGAACCTCCATGGGTTCCGATCCGATCCCGAAAGCCAAGCCGTTTATTCTCACCTCAATGAATTGGCAGAACAAGAGGGATTTATGGTCCTCTATCCTCAAGGCACCATTGGTCGGACCCCTTGGGGGGAAGGCTTGCACTGGAATGTAGGCTTTCGAGAATTCCCCGACGATGTTGGATTTCTGGGGGCACTTTTGACCGAGATCAGTCAGCAATATGCGGCAGATCCGACTCGGATATACGTGATGGGCCTTTCCAATGGCGGGATGATGGCCTATGAATTGGCTTGCCAATTTCCAGAACGAATTGCAGCGGTAGGTTCTGTCGCTGGTACCATGTTCAAGCAACAGCGTACGGCTTGCCAGGGGAGTCTTGCCGTACCTACCATACTGTTTCATGGCACCGAAGATGAGTTGATCCCCATTTTGGGCAAGGGCCGTTTCCTGTCCTCTGAAGAGGTGAGTCGGTTCTGGGCACTCAAAAACAGGTGCCTACTCGTCGAAGAAGTCAATGCCCTGCCAAATCTCACCCCTACGGATCAATCTCAGGCGGAGTTTGTCCATTACTTTCCTTGCTTTTCACAGGCAGAGGTGATGCGGTATCGGATCAAAGGGGGCGGACATACTTGGCCAGGCAGTTCGGTGGAGTTGGCGACCCTAGGCCCCACCAATCAGGACATAGATGCTACCACGCTCATGTGGATTTTTTTTCAGCGCTTCCAGCGGCCAGCGGCATACATCCCTTTTCCCAGTCTAAAAACGGCTGCGCCTTGCCCGGCTTTTTGTCTAGCAGAGGCAGGAAGTTTCCAGATTCGCTGGGAGGATCAAGTTCCCGACAGGGTCGCTTTGTACACCATAGATGGCCAACTGCTTTGGGAACAAACAAGCCCTGCGGCCGACAAACGTTTGGAACAGACGTTAGCCGCAGGGGTATATTTGCTGTGCTATGTGGTCAATGGAGTCATCCATTGGCAGAAGCTCATGCGCTGGGAGTAAGTAATCTATCGCAGCATGATCTTTCGCTGAAAACTGCGATTCCCCAGGCGAATATTCATCAGATAGAGTCCCTGACTGAGATCGGAAACCCCCATGGTCAATTCCTGATTGCCCGCTTGAATGGCGGTCTCCATGCGCTGGATCAGCTGCCCCTTGAGGTCATACAACTGAACGGTAGCAGTGGTCGCTTCCGGTGCCGCCAACAGGATGTTCAGCACATCTGTGGCAGGCTGAGGATACACATCAATCAGCGCTGCTTGAGACTGCTCGCGGGTCAACTGAATGGTGCGGGAACTAGATTCCACGCCATTGATATCGGTGGTGCGGATGCGGTAGAAGCTGGTGCCAACGCCAGGGGTACGATCCAGGAAGGAGTAGGTCGCCTCTTCGTCCAAGCTGCCTTCGCTGATCACAGAACCAAGCCCTTCAAACACTTCGCCATCCGCACTTCTTTCTACCTCGAAAGACTGAATCCCGTCTTCCATGCGAGTCTTCCACTCCAGTAGGTTGCCATAGGATTGGGTATGCCCCTCAAAAGAAAGGAATTCTGCTGGCAACACCGGATTCGCAGGGCCACGGGCAATGAGAATACAAAAATCACACTGCGATTGGCGAGTGCCATCTACGACGATGTAGTAGGTATTCCCAGCGATGAAGGTGGTACCTGCTCCTCCTCCATCATAAGTCCAGTCTGCAGAAGGGATGGTCCCGGTGACAGAGGCTTTGTTGCAAGCAATTCGGCTAGAGTTGACCGCATCAGAGCAATCCAAGCCATCGAAAATCATATAGGCGAGGTTATTGGGTTCCTGCGAACATTGACTATTGGATCCAAAGTGTACGAAGTAATCATTTGCCGTTACTGGGACAGTAAAGGAGAAATACACCGTATTCTCCAAGAATTCATCGCACTGGTTATTGAACGGCAGGAGGACGTTGTCAATGTCCCCCACATTTCCCCGGTATAAACAATTTCCAGAGAATCTCCTCTTATAGTGATCTTCGGTTGCGGGGCCAGGTCCACCGAACAAGCCTCCGTTACAATCAGCCGTCATCCGCTGCTTGGTGGCACAAGAAGTGGACCCACAAAGGGCGTTGGCCCAGTTGGGGATGGAAGGGCCGATGGTAACGGTAGGATCTACGCCATTGCCGACGGTCAGGGCGGTAGGGGAAGAACAGCGATCATTGGATGGAGCGGGGCAGTTTCCTAAGAAAGTCGGAGTAACGGTCACATTGCCACTTCCTCCACCGGCTCTTTCAACCAGGATGAAAAAGGTGCCAGACCCATCCAGGCCTTCTGCAGTCAAATCAACAGAGAATCCCGGGCTGGTTGGTTGTGCGCAAATGTGCTGATAGCGGGTATAGCCTTCGGTAGTCCCGTTCCACTGACAGGGGTTCCCCAATTCTTTGGATTCGGAGTACAAGAGCATGATGTTGACGGAGCCCGTGAAGTTGAAACTGATGTCAAATTGCACGTTGAACTGGGAAGCGTTGGTACCACCGGGAATCCATTCAAACCAGGCATCGCCATTGCAGGCGCCTCCACAGGGATCTTGGGTAGCGGGGCCAAACTCACAGGAGGCATCTAGCGCAACTGTGGTTCCGGAGCCTAGGGTTAAGGTAGCCGCGCTGCTACAATCGTTGGCGGAAAGAGAAGGGAGCCAGCCAAAGCTACACAGGGCTCCCACAAATAGGGCAGAGATAAATTGTTTCATGTTGAGATCTTGCTTACAATCTTTACAAAAGAACGACCATTTCTGCGCAAAAGACCCTCCTGACTTACAGGAGGTTGCGCTAAAAAGGCTCTTGTCACAACTGAAAAAGGGCCAGAATATTGCCTCAGGCAGGGATTTCCCTACTCAGCTTTTTTCAAACGGAAATGGAATTTTCCGGCTATTGTGATGGTTTTGTGACGCAAAAAATGGGAAAAGTCTCAGGGAATGGTCCTTCCGTACCTGATCAAATGAACTTGCCCCTCAAAGAGAAAGAACAAGAGTGTCGGCCTTATACACAAACAGGGAGAGCTATTCTGCATAACTCTCCCTGTGAGGATCTGATTTTCTACGGAGCAAGGTTCTGCCTCAATGAGACAACCAGTTTTCCACAAAATGTTGATTTAATTGACGGAGACTCTCAAACAAGGCTTGCATGCGCCCTTTTGCTTTTTCTAAGTAACTTTCATTGTTAATCAACCCAGTGCTTCTAGATAGATGAGAGATTTTCTTCCCGTCTTTAATCACTGGATCAAATTGATATTTGAGGGCAATTGCAGAATTGGTATTCCCCAAGTCATTTTCGTTGATGGAAGAGGAGTTCGAGTTGGGAGCTTTTCCTACTTTTTGCTGCAAGGACTGCAAGTGATCCATGAGGAGACCGATTTCTTGAGATAGAGAGTCTTTAGACAAGCGCTTAAGCTCTCGAATCAGGGAGTCATTTTCTCGTTTTAGGGCACCATTATGCCATTTTTTTCGAGCTAGCTCTAGTTCCATTTGCTTCATTTCCTTCATCAAGGAATCATAATCCCATCGAAGTTTCTCTAATTGTTCCCATGTGATTAGCCCCCTTGGCATGCCCAAGGAATCGGGCTGAGCGAGTAATCCCCTGCCTTCGCCAAGTCCAAATATACTCATACATCCGAGCAAGGAAATGTAAAGAAAAGTATTACGCCATTTCATGAGTAGAAAGCTTTGAAAACATGCAATGAAAGGGAGGCCTATTCTGGAAGAATAGGTAAGCTGATAATGGAGGAGAAGCAGGGGTATCGTACGTTCCCTAGTCTGACAAAATTTCTACCTGTTTCCTTTGCACCCGAGAAAGGGTATGTCTCATAGCTGCTTGATCAATTTCCCGCAAGGCATACAGCAAGCTGTCCTCTCTGAGCGTTCGAGCCTGAAATTTGAGCTGTAAGTGATCATTCGTAATTTCAATCAGCTGTTCTTCCTGCTCAAGAGAAGGGGAAGAGACTTGTTCCAGACCTTCTTGGGCTTGCAACAATTGCTGTAAGGATTGATTGATTTCTCTCAGAGCAGTGCTGATTTCTCGAAAAAGAGCGGAATCTAGCTCGCTTTCTGGTTGTAATGCCACCAATTCAAAGGCTGGCAAGGTATACTCCCTATTTGATTTGATAGGGATCTCTACCTGCTTGATCTCTGGTCGATAATCTGGATGATAAATACTCAGCACGCCTTTGCCTTCATCCAGTACTGGAATAGTTAAGTTAGCATTTCCCTTTGAGTCGGTTGTGGATTCTAGCACTTCTTTGCTATTCAGCCATTTGATTTCTGCACCTTTGATTCCTTGTTGAGAGGACGTCAATACTGAAACATACACCAAAACGGGAGTATGCATTTGAGAGCGGATTCCCCAATAGATGATTAGCAAAAGCAAAGGAATCAAGAGAGCTGGGAAAGCAACTCGCATAATTTTTCGCAATGCTGAGACATTGAGTCGATAATCAGAAGAAAAACGTCGCATGTTGCATAGGGTCAGGTCTTAGGAAAGAAGAAGCTAGGAGGTAATTACTGCTGGGGAGGGGAATATGTATATGAGTGCTAGTAAACGGTTGATGGCACCATCATGGAGATGGGTTG